>NZ_JASMRI010000002.1:171109-244204 GCF_041431375.1 Flavobacterium sp. Arc3
CTTCAAAGCCGAAACTTAATTGTTTCGGCTTTTTTTATTTGATATAACTGATGTCGGTTCCAGTTTCAAGTTCTTCAGCTGAATGATTTTGTTTGAAAAGTCTGGCAGATAACTCTCCTTTTAGTATTATTGTATCACCGTCTACTTTCAGCCAGCTTCCTTCGCGTAAACCTAAAACAGGAATAGTATTATAGGCGTGAAACTCTTTTATTCTGGTTTCGCGTGTTTCGCCCATGTGTTTTGATTGCAAGTCTGCATCTAAATAATGTGCATTTAAATCGAAGGGAATTAATCCTAAGGTTTTAAAGCTTGGAGGATACACAATAGGCATGTCATTAGTCGTTTGCATACTTAGACCGCAAATAACACTTCCTGCACTAGTTCCTAGATATGGTGTTCCTTTTTTTACCGCTTCTGCAAGAGCAATTATAATGTTGTTTTTGTATAATTGGGTCACTAATACAAAGGTATTTCCTCCTCCAGTAAAAATCCCTTCTGCCTTTTCGACGGCGGATACAGCGTCATCAAATTCATGAATTCCTTTTATCGCTATATTTATTTTGGCGAAAGCCAAAGCGGCCTTTGCCGTGTATTCTTCATGCGAAATACCACTAGGCCTTGCGTAAGGAATAAAAAGTACCGTTTTACAATGTTTAAAATGGATTTTTAACTCAGGTAAGAGGTATTCTAAGTAGTCGGTTCCGTGTACTGTGGATGTGCTTGCAATGATAATGTTTTTCATTTTTCGTATTGTTTTAGTAGCCCTAAAGGTATAAAATCGGGTTTCTTATTTCTGTATTTTTGATTTTTTATTAACTTTTATTTACCAAGTTCTTAGTAATTAATTTGGAACAGATTAGGATACATTTACAACTTGACATTAATTTGGTGATATAAATAAGTATGATGGTTGAGTTTAGGCTTCTTTTTGTAATGTTTCTAACTACGGCGGCTTTTGCACAGGGACCCGTTTCTGCTGTAGTAAAAGGAAGAGTGAATGATGATGGGTTTAACGTTGACGGAGTATATGTTATTAATTTAACCACCGAAAAAGCGGTGATAACTGATGGAGAAGGCTATTTTGAGATAGATGGAGTAGTGGGGGATACTTTGTTGTTTTCGTCAGTGCAGTATAAAAGTAGAAGAATTGTTTTAACTTTAAACAATTTTGAAAAAGGATTGGTTTTTGTAAAAATGGAACCAATCATGAATCAGTTAAATGAGGTTGTGATTCGGCGTTATAATAATATTAATGCAGTTTCTTTAGGAATTATTCCGGGAAATCAAAAATCATACACCGCTGCAGAAAGAAAATTAAAAACAGCAACGGGGTTAAATGCTTCTGCTACTGCGGGTTCAATGGCTGGTGGATCTATATCTGCAGATCCTTTGATTAATTTCCTCAGTGGTAGAACAGCGATGCTAAAAAAGGAACTTAAAGTAGAGAAGAAAGAATTATACCTGAGAGAATTAGATGCGATGTTTGATAGAAGTCATTTTGTAGATAAGTTGAAGATTCCTGCAGACTACGTTAAAGGATTTCAGTATTATGCTGTTGACAACGATAAATTCACAAAGATTTTAAATGAAAAGAATGTAACTACAACGGAGTTTTTGTTAGGAGAGCTCGCAATAAAATATAAAGAAATAATTGCCCGTGAAAATAAATAACACTTTTATTTTGTTTGTAGTTTTACTTCCTCAAGTTGTTTTGGGGCAAAGTGTAGATTCTAAAAGAATTCAGGGAAAAATAAGTTTTGATTCCGTTCTTGTCGAAGGTGTGAATGTTGTAAATCTAATGACAAAGAAGTCGACGACTTCTGATAAAGAGGGGTTGTTTTTTCTTTTTGTAAAACAAGGTGATATTTTAGTTTTTTCATCTATAAACTTGGAGACGCTTCGTAAAGTAGTTGCTGAAGAAGATTTTGGAAATTTTATTTTGGAGATTAAAATGGTTCAAAAAAACAATCAATTGAAGGAGGTAATAATAAATAAAAACTCAAATATTAACGAGGTATCTTTGGGAATTGTTTCTAAAAACAAAAAAACATATACACCCGCAGAAAGGAAGTTAAGGACAGCGGGTGATTTTAAGCCTATAATGCTGTTGGGATTAATTGGTGGATCAATGCCTTTAGATCCATTGATTAATAAAATAAATGGAAGAACTAAACGGCTTAAAAAAGAAGTGGTTTTAGAGAGGAAAGAGTTGAACTTAAAATATTTAGATGTTCTTTTTCAAGAAAACTATTTTGTGGATGATTTAAAGATCCCATCTGAGTACGTGGGAGGTTTTAAATATTATGTTGTAGAAAATGAAGAATTTGTATTGGCTTTAAAAGACAAGAAGGAACCAATTATCAAACTATTATTAGCGGAATTAGCTGTGAAATATATTGAAGTCATTGCCTGTGAAAACGAATAACACTTTTATTTTGTTTGTAATTTTACTTTCTCAAGTTGTTTTGGGGCAAAGTGTAGATTCTAAAAGAATGCAAGGAAAAGTAAGTTTTGATACGGTTCTTGTCGAAGGAGTGAATGTTGTAAATCTAATGACAAATAAGTCAACGGCTTCTGATAAAGAGGGGGTATTTTTTCTTTTTGTAAAAGAAGGGGACATTTTAGTTTTTTCTGCTGTAAATCTTGTAACTTTACGTAAAGTGGTTAATAAACAAGATTTGTTGGCTAATGTTCTTTCGATTCAAATGACTGCTCAAAGTGTTGAGCTGAAGGAGGTAGTCATCAACCAAAGTACTCAGATAACTGCAGAAAATTTAGGAATTATTCCTTTTGGACAAAAGAAATACACTGCTGCCGAAAGGAAACTATATACAGCTACTTCTGGTGGTGGGATTGATGGACTTTTAAATTCTATTTCAGGAAGAAAAGCCATGCTTAAAAAAGAAGTAGCGGTTGAGTATAAAGAACAAATGTTAGTCAGGTTAGACTATCTTTTTTTACCGGAATATTATACAGAAACATTGAATATCCCTCAAGAGTACATCCGGGGATTCCAGTATTACTGTGTCGAGGACACTGATTTAGTTGCGTCCTTGAATTCAAGAAATAAAACATTGTCTCAATTTTTGATTATTACCTTAGCCAAGAAATACAATAAAACTATAGCAAATGAAAATTAAAATTTTACTATTATCATTATTTTGTCAGCTTTGTTTTGGCCAAATAGAATCTAGAAAAGAATTGAAAGGTCAGGTTAGAAACGTCTTGGCGCCAGTTGAAAACGTAATTGTTTTTAATGTTAACTCAAAAACGGGAGCAATTGTTAATCAATATGGTTTTTTTGATATTAATGCTAAAGTTAATGACACACTAGTTTTCTCAAGTTTGACATTTAAATCTAAAAAAATTGTACTGTCAGAACGAGAATTTATAGATCCTCAATTTGTGGTGACACTAGATGTGTTTACAAATGAATTAAAGGAAGTGTTGATATTAGCAAAAAAGGAACTTAATCCAGTTTCTGGTGGCTCTCAGAAATATGTCGATTTGATGTATTTTGGTGATGAGAAGTCTGCATTAAAAAATACTGCAATGCCAAGGGATGGAAGTATCTTGTATGGAACAGACTTTGTAAGGATATACAAAGATGTTGTTAAAATATTAAGAAAAAACAACCCCGAAACAACCGATTTTTATAAAGACACGAGCTTCTCTGAGCTAGTTCTGAAAAAAGTTAATTATTCTTTTTTTGCCAATACCTTGAGTTTAAAAGATGATGAGATAAAACTGTTTCTTGTTTTTTGTGAGAACGATCCAAAGTCAAGAACGTTAATGCAGCCTAGTGATGAATTCCAACTTATGGATTTTCTAATCACAAAAAATAAAGAGTATAAAAAAATCACAACCTTTTAGTTTTTTCGATACAATTACTTATCTGGTGCTGTAAATAGAATTATTATCATTTTATTTTGAGTCAAAATGAAAATAGCAGTTTTACTGATGTGTTTGGTTTTTTAGTTGTCTTTAGGGCAAACCGCAAGTAGAACGCTGATGCATGCCCAAGTATTGAATGATTCTCTACATGTAGATAGCGGATATGTATTTAATGTAACTGCAAAAATGGAAACCTCCATAAGTGTTGAAGGCTACTTTGATATTCTGGTAGAAGAGAATGATACGCTGCTCGTTTCAAGTTTAGCCTTTAAGTCAATAAAATTAGTTCTTAAAGATGAAGATTTAAAAAAGTCTTTATTGATAGTCAAATTAGACACTTTTACAAATCAGCTAAAAGAAGTGCTTGTTCCTAAAACGAGGGTGCCTTATTTAGGGAGTAAACAAGAAATAATTGACAAGCCTTATTTTGATGACGCGCAATCTACCGCTAAAAATAGTACAACTCCATTCTACGGAATTGAGAATGGATTTAATTTTATCAAGGTAGGAAGGATGATTGGGGATCTATTTGCTAAACGGAAAGATTCAAAGGGAAAACTAAACTACTACGAAAATTTTCAAGAAGCAGCTTTCAAAACGGTTAGTCTCCCCTTTTTTACTAAATCCTTACGGCTAAAAGAAGATGAAATAGGGTTGTTTCTAATTTTTTGCGAGAACGATGTCAAAGCAAAACGATTTTTGGCTGCTGAAAATAAATTTAGCTTGATTGATTTTGTGATATCAAAAAATGAAGAGTACAAAAGAATTGCTATTTTTGCAATATGAAAAAAACAATATTATATCTCTTTTTCGGAATCTTGTTCCTGAGCTTAACTTCTTTTGAATTTCATAAATTTTATGTCGCAGTATATCAAGTTAATTATGCGCCTGACAAGGAAATGCTTCAAATTACCTCCAGAATTTTTGTGGATGACTTTAACAAAGCCTTAGAAAAAAAATACAATAAGAAGCTTTATTTAGGCACCGACAAAGAGTCTCCTGAAGATCTGGTTTTACTCAAAAAATATTTATCGGAGCACTTTACAATAAAAGTCAACGGACAATCTAGGGCCATTAATTTCTTAAGTAAAGAGTTAGAAGGTGATGTCCTTATCTGTTATTCAAGTATAAAGGACGTTTCTAAATTGAAATCCTTAGAAGTTTACAATGCTATTTTAGTTGACTGGGATTCAGAGCAGCAAAACATCGCCCACTTCACTGTTTTGGGCACAAAACAGAGTTTTCTTTTTACCGCTTCTTCGACTAAACGAATGTTAAAATTCTGATAAAATAACTGTTATTTGGTAAAAAACTGTATTTTCACGCACTTAAATAATTCGAATTCTATCCATGAAAAAAATCACATTATTTTTTATTCTTCCGGCAATGTTATTTGCTCAAGAAAAAGCAACAACGGTAACTCCAAAGCAATCAGGTAAGTACGATACTAATAAGTTCAGTCAGATGTACGATTTATTAGCAACACCTAATATGTTTCGTAACGCTGCTGGTGCTCCAGGTCCAGCATATTATCAACAACAAGCAGATTATAAAATTGACATCGAGCTAGATGATAAAAATGCTAAATTAAGCGGATCTGAAACAGTTACTTACTATAATAATTCACCAGATAATCTAGATTATTTATGGGTGCAATTAGATCAAAATCAACAGGCTCAAGATTCTGAGTCTCCTTTAGCCGAAAGTGAAAGAATAACACAAACATTCCCGGCTTCTGGTTTTACTGATAAATTTTTAAAGAAAGATTTAGAACGTGGTTTTAATATTGAATATGTTAAGGATGCTAAAGGCGCTCCTATGACTTATACTATCAATCATACCATGATGAGAATTGACTTAGCTTCCCCATTGAAGCCTGGAACTTCAGTTTCATTTTCTGTAAAATGGTGGTACAACATCAATAATTACCAAAAAGAAGGTGGTCGTTCCGGATATGAGTTATTCGAAAAAGAAGGAAATAGATTGTATGTAATTGCACAATTCTATCCTAGAATGGCAGTTTACAATGATGTTGAAGGTTGGCAAAACATGCAGTTTTGGGGAAGTGGTGAATTTGCTGTCCCATTTGGAGACTTTGATGTCAATATAACCGTTCCTGCTGACCACGTTATGGAGGCGACAGGAGAGTTGATGAATAGAAGCGAAGTGTTTACACCCGCTCAAGTAAAAAGATATGAGTTAGCTCAAAAAACATTTGATAAACCTGTAGTAATTGTTACTCAGGCAGAAGCTGAAGCAGCTGAAAAAGGGTTTTCTGACAAGAAGAAAACTTGGAAATTTAGCGCTAAAAACGTGAGAGATTTTGGAATAGCGACTTCTAGAAAATTTATTCTTGATGCCATGGCTGTTCAATTAAGTACTAAAACAACAATGGCAGTTTCTATTTATCCTAAAGAAGCAAATCCGCTTTGGGGAGAAACGTCAACAATAACAGTAGCGCATACTTTAAAAAGTTATTCTTCGCATACTTTTGATTATCCTTATCCAAAAGCAGTTTCAGTTTCTGCCGAAGATCAAGGAATGGAATACCCAATGATTTGTTGGAATTTTGGTCGTCCTGATGAAAATGGAGTGACTAGTGACCAAATTAAAAACGGGATGATGGGTGTTGTAATCCACGAAGTGGGACATAACTTTTTCCCAATGATTGTGAATTCAGATGAGCGTCAATGGACATGGATGGATGAAGGATTAAACTCTTTTATGGAATTCATGGCAGAGCAGGAATTGGGAACTAACTTTCCTTCAAGACGTGGTCCTGCAAAAAACATTGTGCCTTATATGAGTGGAGATCAAAACTTCTTGGAACCTATTATGTCAAATTCAGAAACTATAATTCAATTTGGTAATAATGCGTACGGAAAACCTGCGACAGGACTAAATATTCTTAGAGAAACGATTATGGGTAGAGAGTTGTTTGATTATGCTTTTAAAGTGTATGCAAACCGTTGGAAATTTAAACATCCTACTCCAGAAGATTTCTTTAGAACAATGGAAGATGCTTCTGCCGTTGATTTGGATTGGTTCTTTAGAGGGTGGTTTTACTCTACTGATTTTGTTGATATTGGTATCAAAGAAGTAAAGCAATATTATGTTTCTGAAACTCCTACAAAGGAATTAAAAGACGCGAAGGTAAGAAAAGGTCGTTTTGGTGTAGATAAAGGGCCGTTTGTATATTTAGTTGCAGAGAACAATGCAGAGTTAAAATCAAATCAAAAGAAAGCACTAAAAATAGAAGATGTGAAATTACTTTCAGATTATGTAAGTACTCTTACTGCTGAAGAAAAAGGAAGTCTTAAATCCCCAAAATACTTTTATGAAGTAGAGTTCAATAAACCAGGCGGAATGATTATGCCTATACTAGTTGAGATTACATACGAGGATGGTACAATTGAGAACTATAAATATCCAGCTCAAATTTGGAGAAAGAATAATGAGAGTGCTAAAAAAGTATATGCTACTGAGAAAGCAATCAAAAAAATTCAGATTGACCCTAAATTAGAAACAGCCGATATTGATGTTACTAATAACACTTGGCCAAAAGAAACAGTGAAAAGTAAATTTGACTAAGGAATAAGCATAAAAAAAAGACTCAATTTTGAGTCTTTTTTTTATGAAAAATTTAAAAGGCAGGGATTCTAAATTTGGTATCTTTGCAACAATTAAAATTAATAATTATGTTTGGTATAGGAGGAGGAGAGTTAGTTTTTATATTGTTTATCGTTCTAATGCTTTTTGGTTCAGATAAAGTGCCTGAAATGGCACGAACTATGGGTAAGGCTATGGCGCAATTAAAACATGCGACTAACGACATAAAAAGTGAAATTCAAAAAGGTGTTGAGGCTAATGGTCTTGATTCAAAATCCTTATCAGATTTGACGGGTAACTTTAATACTCAGATTGATAAAGTTAAGAATGACCTGATGGGCGATTCAATTACTCAGGCTAATAAAGTTAAGGAAGATATAGAAGAGATTACTGGACCTGTAAAACGCAGTAAATAATGCTCGATAAAATTTTGTCTTTAGATACTGAATTGCTCATTTATTTGAATGGTTTAGGTTCACAAAGTTATGATGGCCTTTGGCTAATAATTACCCAACAACTCTATTGGACTCCCTTTTTTCTTGTTCTATTATTTTTTATTTATAAAAAATTGGGGGCAAAGCAAACTTTGTATTTTATTTTGGCTATAGCCGTTTTAATTGCATTTACGGACCAGATGACAAACTTGTTTAAAAATGGATTTCAAAGGTTGCGTCCTTGTAGTAACCCAGAAATCAATACAATAATACGAGTTGTTCAAAGCCGCAGCTCCTTTAGTTTTTTCTCAGGCCACGCTGCAAATAGTATGGCGGTTTCTGTTCTTATATACAGCGTTTTGCTTCACCGTTACAAATATGGCTTTTTGTTATTCTTATGGCCTCTAATCTTCGCTTACAGTAGAATCTATTTAGGCTTGCATTATCCACTAGATATTTTATCTGGGTATTTGTTCGGGATATTTTCAGGATATTCAGTTTTTAAAATATATCAAGCAGTTCAAAAAAAGTATTTTCCACTATAGTTTTCAGTAGCAGTTCCAGCTGTTCATTTCAATCTTATGACTGAAAAATGGTTTTTTCAATAACAATAAAAGAGCTTCCGTTGGTCTCTCTTTTTTGTTTAGAAAAAATTCATTTTCATCCACAAGGATTTGTATTTCCATCTGGGCTAAAAATAAAAAGCTACAGTACTCTACTTACCGTCAAGCCATCTCTAATAGGCAATAAAACGGTTTCAACCCTTGGATCGTTTTTTAATAATGCATTATATTCTACCAGTATTTTGGTACTCACGTCGTTCGGGTGTATCTCTTCTAGCACTTTTCCACTCCATAGTACATTATCAGAAAGGATAATTCCTCCTTTGTTCATTTTTGGCAAAATGATATTGAAATAGTTAATGTAGTTTTCTTTATCGGCGTCAATGAATACTAAATCAAATTTTACATCCAGTGTAGGTATAATATCCACTGCTTCTCCTAGGTGTTGCACAATTTGTTTTCCCCAAGGCGATTTGTCAAAATGCTTTCTTTGGAAATCGACCAATTCTTCTTTGATGTCAATCGTATGAAGCGTGCCGCTTTCTTGCATTCCCTCGCACAAACACAAAGCAGAATAACCGGTATAAGTTCCTATTTCGAGAATATTCACTGGCCGAATCAATTTAGCTAACATACTCAAAACGCGTCCTTGAAAATGCCCGCTTAACATACGTGGCAATAAAATTTTCTGATAGGTTTCTTTATTTAGAGCGGCTAATAATTGAGGCTCTTTTTCAGAGTGTTGCTCGATATAATCTTCTAACTCTTGGGAAATGAAGTGCATTTGTGCTGGTTTTTTCAATTTGCTGCAAAGTTATTAAATTATCAAAACAACAAATCAAGAAATAGTCATTAAATTTGCAGCATGCAAATTGAGAAAAAAGACATACGAGCCGTATCTAAAGAATTATTACGTGAATTTTTTGTTACCCATGGGGACAAAGCTTTTCGTGGCAATCAAGTATACGAATGGCTATGGAGCAAGGGCGCTCACAGTTTTGAGGATATGACTAATATTTCTAAGGAAACACGTGCCATGTTAGAAAGTAATTTTGTCATCAATCATATTAAAGTGGATACCATTCAACGTTCTGACGACGGAACCATAAAGAATGCAGTTCGTTTGCATGATGGTTTAGTGGTGGAATCTGTTTTAATCCCTACTAATACCAGAACAACGGCCTGCGTTTCCAGTCAGGTGGGTTGTAGTTTAGATTGTAATTTTTGTGCTACGGCACGATTAAAAAGGATGAGAAATTTAGAGCCAGGAGAGATTTATGATCAGGTATTGGCGATAGATAAAGAGAGTCGTTTGTATTACAATCACCCTTTGTCAAATATTGTTTTCATGGGTATGGGCGAGCCGTTGATGAATTATAACAACATGATGAAAGCAATCGAAATGATTACTTCATCAGAAGGTTTAGGGATGTCTCCAAAACGAATCATGGTTTCGACTTCAGGAGTTCCAAAAATGATAAAAAAATTAGCGGATGATGATGTGAAAGTCAAATTAGCGGTATCACTGCATTCTGCTATTGATGAGATCCGTTCTAAAATCATGCCTTTCAGCAAAAATTTCCCTTTGGCTGATTTAAGGGAATCATTGGAATATTGGTATAGAAAAACCAAAAGCAAAATTTCATATGAATATGTAGTTTGGAAGGATATCAATGACAATAAAGAGTCTATTGATGCCTTAGTGAAATTCTGTAAGTACGTTCCTTGTAAAGTGAACCTAATAGAGTATAACCCTATTGATGATGGTGAATTCCAACAAGCCTCAGAGGAAGCTACAAATGCTTATATAAAAGCGTTAGAAGCAAGCGGAATTGTAGTGAAAGTGAGACGAAGTCGTGGTAAAGATATCGATGCGGCTTGTGGGCAACTAGCTAATAAACAAGTGTAGTTTAAATTAGAAGACATAGAAAAAGGGTTTGACAATTATTTGTCAAACCCTTTTTTCTTGTAGTCAAAAAGTTGCTATTTTACTACTCCAGTTATTTCTTGGGCAACTGGATGATTAGCTTTAAAGGTATATCCCATTATTTTTGCCATTGTTTGTGCAAATTGATTTTGGTACAACTGATTTTCGTTTTTCATTTCTCCCTTAGCTTCAATTTTTGGTCCCATAGCCGCAAACCATATCTCAGAAGAGCCTTCAAATTTATTTCCATGACTGGTCCATTCTGCTTTTACTTTGTCTCCACGACCGTGATCAGTAGTAAAAACTAAAGCCGTTTTGTCTTTATACTGTGGATCGTTTTGAACAAAATCCCAAATCTCTTTAATCCAGGCATCTACTTGATGTGCGGCATCTAAATAAGAACGATAAAATCCAGCGTGTGCCCATTCGTCCGTTTCGCCATAGGAAATATACAGTACTCTGGGTTTATTGGTTTTCAATTCTTCAAGAGCTCCATAATGTGTAAAAACATCCAGACATTCTTCTTCGTGAAACGGCTTAAATGAATCTGCCATCATAGCATTAATCAGTTTTTGTTTTTCGTTTGGGTTTGTGCCTCCCACTTTATCAAATGCTGATGTTACTGAAAAGCCTGCTCTTTTCTCGTTTAAAATATTGTCAAATACATACCAAGCACCGAAAGCAGTCACTTTTCCTTTTAGCTTTGTTTGCTGGTTTAAATATTCTAAAACGGTAGTGTTTGGATTTTCAGGATATTGATTAGAGTTGATCAAAGTATCTGCATATCCAGTCATGATTTCACTATATCCAGGATAGCTAAACCAATATGGATTGGCATTGTTAACCTTGTTTCCTAAGGTTCTGTTACCGTAAATTTGGCCTTTTTTAGCTAAGACAGACCACATAAAAGGCATTAGTTTTTCTCTACGTTCGTTCACGTTTTCAGCCCAGTATTTTTTATAGATATAGCTGCTGTCATTTTGATTAAACTTTTTATCTCTAGCTAGTGATTCATCCATTCCCTTGAAGGCCTCTTGCCATCTAAAGCCATCTGTGGTAATAATGATTATGTTTTCGGCTTGCTGAGCTTGTGCAAATACTGCAGTAAAAAGTATTAGAATTGTAACTATTTTTTTCATGTTTATTTTTTTTAAATTAAAAATTATCCCACCATACTTTTGCATTGATATCATCGCCACCCATTTTTTGTAAAGCCTCACTGTTGTTTTCGGCATTTACAGACTGTTCTAAGCTTGGATACATAATGCGTCTTGGAACTTTACCATTATTTTTTGCTCCAGGACCCGCTTTAATAAAACTAGGTTTTCCAGTCCTTTTCCAGTCAAACCATGATTCTACTCCAGTATGGTATAGAGCTAACCATTTTTGGGTATACAATACTTCGGTTGTAGCGCTGTATCGAGCCGTTGTAGTCAAATAATCTGTGGGTATAATCACATTCCATTGTTTGAACGAAGCTGCTACTGCAGTTTCATAATACGTTTTGGCCGATCCAGTTGTAATCAAATTGCGTTGGCTTGCTTCGGCTAATAGGAAGTTCAATTCACTATAAGTCATAAATATTGAAGATATTTTTGTTTTATTATAAAAATAATCTTCAGCTCTTCTAGAGTATTTTGTTGGTTCCCCAATTTGGTCTAAAGTAAGCCCTGGATGAAGTCCCAACTGATTTGTAGTTCCTACAATTGGATCAATCCATTCGTCAAGTCTTGGGTCATTATTTGCAAACAATGTGTTTACCAAATTCGTGGTAGGAATAACAATATTATAACCATATAATCTATTGATTCCATCACTCATAGGAGAAATATTAGGATAACTTCCTGAATAAAAATAAGTAGCATTATCAGCATTAGATGCAAATAGAGGATATTGAAAAGGCTTAGTAATGATTTCGTTTAGTTTGGCACTCACGTTTATTTTATTAGAAATACGCATCAAAAGTCTTAAATGAAGTGAATTGGCAAATTTTTTCCATTTTAGCATATCTCCGCCAAACAATAAGTCGCCTTCTACCTTTGTTTTAGTATCAATGATTGCATTGGCATGATCTAAATTTAATAATAATTGTGTATAAATAGCTTCTTGTGAATCGTATTTTGGCTTCAAAATCCCCTCTTCTCCTTTGGAGGCTTCAAGATAAGGTGCAGAACCATAGGAATCAGTGATAACGCTCATCGTGTACGTTTCAAGAACAAGACTAATCGCTTCGTAGTTTTTGTCGTTTAACGCGATTGCTTGTTTTTTAATATCGTAAATATCGTTAAGCCATTTGTACATTCCCCAAAAACGATTGTCAGCGCCCCAGTTGTAAACGTCTAATTCGTTATACTCGTAGTTACCGCCATATTGAGCAAGAATATCACCAAAATTGAACGAATTATTTACGTTGCTGTTCGCTAAATTAAAAATAACATTTGGTAGCAATTGCTTGGGTTGCGAAGCTGTTGGTTGATTTTTATTGGTGTTGATTTCTTCAAATCCGTCGGTACAAGAAATACTTAGACCGCTTAAGAGTAATAATAATATTAATTTTTTCATGATATTTTTTTTAGAATGAAGCATTTAATTTGATTCCGTAGTTTCTAGAAGAAGGCAGTTGTAAGACTTCAAATCCTGGTAAAAGAGTTCCTCCGCTTATGGCTTGAGTTTCTGGATCAATGTTTGGGACTTTCGTCCAAAGTGCCAGATTATTTCCCACTAGACCAATGCTTACATTTTGCATTTTTACGGATTTAGTCCATTTTTCAGAAAATCTATAATTCAAACTCACTTCTCTTAATTTTACATAAGACGCATCAAATGAATTAGCCTCTATGTTGTCTCTACGAAAGGCATTAGAGTAATACCAGTTTTCAGCGCTTATTGAAGTTGTATTTGGGCTGTAAGATCCGTCGGTATTTTTCACAACACCTTCGCCTATTATTCCTGTTTCTCTTCCTTGTAATGAAACGGCAAGTATGCCACTTTCCATTCCGATTGCGTTTGTCATCGAATATATTTTCCCGCCATGTCTAACGTCAAACAGCGCATTTAGACTGATATTTTTATATCTTAAATTAGTAGCAAGTCCTAACATCCAATCTGGATTATAGTTTCCTATTTTTTTAATTTTAGTATCTAATATTGGTGACCCTGTATTGTCATACACAATTTGCTTGTCTGGACTTCTTAAATAACCACGACCATATAAATCTCCCATTCGTTCTCCTACACGGGCTTCAATAGTACCTCCATTGGGGCCTTGGGCGATAATATAATTATCAATTCCTGGAGTTAGTTCTTTTACAGTACCTCGGTTTTGAGTAAAATTGGCGTTAAGCGACCATTCAAAATTTTTAGTTCTAACTGGAGTAAGTCCTAAACCGATTTCGATTCCTTTGTTTTGAATTTTACCTGCATTAATCACATTAGAATTAAAACCTGCAGCCTGAGAAATATCTAAACCTACAATCTGGTTTTTTGAGTTCGTGATATAATAACTCATATCTAGCGTAATCCTTTTTTTGAAAAGCTGCCCTTCAATTCCCACCTCATATGAAGTTGCAATTTCAGGTTTTAAATTACTATTTAAAATAGCACTTGGGTTAGTTAATGTTCCTGGTAAAGAACCGTTATCGTAAGTTTTTACTAATCGATACGGATCAGTATCATTCCCTACAGAGGCTGCATTTACTCTTAATTTTAAGAAGTCAATATTCTCATTCATTTCAAATAATGATGTTGGAATAAAATTTAATGAAGCAGAAGGATAAAAGTAAGAGTTGTTGTTTGCAGGTAGGGTAGATGACCAGTCATTTCTAGCTGTTAAATCTAAATACAAGTAATCTTTATATCCTATATTCGCTAAACTGTACATACTATTGATGCGCTTTTTGTAAATGTTTCGAGATTGTATAGGCATCACATTGATATTTTGTAAATTGTAGATGCCGGGAATACTAATTCCTTGTCCTTCAATTTTACTTTCAGACGTGTATTGATTCATGCTATTTGCTCCGTAAGAAATTTTAAAGGAAAAATCGCCAAAAGTATGATCATAAGAAAGTAACATATCAGCATTGTATTCTGTAAATGCAATGGTTTGCTCGCGGTACATTCCTTGTGTGTATCGTGAAGATCCAATAGGTCTGCGTGACCATCTAAAATCATTTGAATTATCCATACCTATTCTCGCCATGAATGAAAAATCATTATTAATCTCGTAAGTAGAAGAAATGTTTCCAAAAATGCGGCCTTTTTTAAAGGCGTTGATGTTTTCGTAAGCAATTTTAAAAGGGTTGTCTCCCCAGCCAAACATGCTATTTTGTTTTACATCTTTTACAATCCAATAATCTTTCAACCAGTCTAAGTCAACATTGGTATGGTTCCAAAGTAAATTATACATGATACCTTGGCTTCCGTAGCCAGTAACCGGAGTATTATCACTGGAACTTTTTGTATAGGTGGCAACAGTAGCCAGTTTCCATTTATCTGAAATGTTATAATTAAGATTCAAACTGATGTTTTCTCTTTTTAAATTAGAGTTAGGAACAATGTCTTCGCTGGTTGTTTTTCCGTAACTCAATCTGAAATTCGTTTTTTCATCAGAACCAGAAACAGAAACCGAATTTGAAATAGAACTTCCTTTTCTAAAAAAATCATTGAGGTTGTATCTAAATTCAAAGGGTAATACTTGCCCTTGTCCTACAGAATATCCTGGACTTCCGTTTTGTAATAATGAAATACCAGAGTCAAAACGAGGGCCTAAATTTGTATCTGCACCTGCGTCGTAAATTTGTTTAGAACCCGCGCCATACACACCTTGAATTTCAGGTAATCTTAATGCTTCGCTTGTCATAAAAGAAGAGGAAATTGAAACTCCTAAGCCTTTGCTTCTCTTGCCTGATTTAGTAGTAATTACAATAACACCGTTAGCAGCGCGAGAACCATATAAAGCAGATGCTGCTGCCCCTTTTAGTACATTTACACTTTCAATATTTTCTTGATTAATTTCTGACGCACCATTTCCATAATCTGTAGGTAAATCAGCTTGACTTGTTGAAGAGCCTCCCACACCATAGACGTTATTGTTAATGGGAATACCATCTACTATAAATAAGGGGCCATTGTTATTAATGTTTAATGATTTGTCCCCGCGAATCGTAATTCTTGACGAACTCGCGATTCCATTACCAGAGCCAGAAATTTGCACCCCTGATATTTTACCTGTTAGATTTGAAACAAAATTAGCCGAGTTTACTTTATTAATATCATCTGATTTTAATTCTTGCGAGGCGTAACCTAGCACACGTTTATCTCTTTTAATTCCTAATGCCGTAACTACAACTTCACCTAATGATATAGAATCATCTTGAAGAGTAATGTTTAGATTTTCAAGATTACTCACTGTAACTTCCCTAGTAGTAAATCCCATGAAAGTAAAAACTAAGGTCTTTCCTTTTTCGGTTGCAATAGTGTAATTTCCATTTGCATCTGCGATTGTGGCGTTTTTAGTTCCTTTGACTAAAATTGTTGTTCCAGTTAATGGAAAACCAGTTGAATCAGTTACTTTTCCTTTAACCGGTTTTGATTGAGCATTGATTAAATGCGTACAAAATACAAGTAAAAGCAAGAGTAGATTTTGTTTTAAAATTTTCATTTTTTTATAGTTATGTTTGTCGTGCAAACTTATAATTGTGATTTTTTCAGTAGATTAAGATAAGTTTAACAAAAAGAGATATGTAGTTAAGAATAAGTTAGCAATGTTAAGAGCAAGTTTTTCCTAAATTAGAAGACTTAAATTAGTTTTAAGTCTATTTATAATTAGTAAAAGATGTAACTTTGAAATCTTAATGAATGTCACCTCTCAAATAAAACAGCCCATCTTTAAAGAAATGGAACTTTTTGAAAAAAAGTTCTATGAATCGATGACCTCGCAAGTGGCTTTATTGAATAGAATCACGTATTACATAGTCAACCGAAAAGGGAAGCAAATGCGACCTATGTTCGTTTTCTTAACTGCTAAGATGGTTTCTGCGGGAACTGTGAACGAAAGAACCTATCGTGGTGCTTGTGTTATTGAACTAATACATACCGCAACTTTGGTTCATGATGATGTGGTAGATGACAGTAATCGTAGAAGAGGTTTTTTCTCAATCAATGCACTTTGGAAAAATAAAATTGCAGTGCTTGTGGGAGATTATTTACTCTCAAAAGGATTGTTACTTTCTATTGACAACGGTGATTTTGATTTATTGAAAATAATTTCAATAGCAGTTCGTGAAATGAGCGAAGGTGAATTACTGCAAATAGAAAAAGCGAGAAGGCTTGATATCACCGAAGAAATTTATTACGAAATCATTCGGAAAAAAACAGCGACACTTATTGCTGCTTGTTGTGCTCTTGGAGCAAAATCAGTTATTGAGGATGAGATTCAGGTGGAGAATATGAGAAAGTTTGGCGAACTCATCGGAATGGCATTCCAAATTAAAGATGACTTGTTTGATTATACTGAGGATGCGATAGGGAAACCAACTGGTATCGATATCAAGGAACAAAAAATGACTTTACCTTTAATCCATGTTCTAAATATCTGTACTTCTAAAGAAAAGTCATGGTTAATCAATTCGATTAAAAACCACAACAAAGACAAAAAACGCGTTAAAGAAGTTATTGCTTTTGTAAAAGACAATGACGGTTTGCTTTATGCTGAAAATAAAATGATTGAATTTCAGCAGGATGCACTTTTATTATTGGATAACTATCCGAATTCAGATTTTAAAGATGCCTTAATCTTGATGGTGAATTACGTAATCGAAAGAAAGAAATAATTTGGTAATCAGAAAATCAGATAATTATAAAATTATTTTAAATATTGTAAATAGTTGGTATTTAGGCATTTAAAATCACATGGCCAACTAGTTTTCACATTATCTAATTTCCCATACAACCTTTTTGCATCCATTCACGTCTATGTATATAGAAGCCTATTATCAGTGTTTCAACTGAATACTAAAAACGGAACACTAACAATGAAAGTAATCAACTTAAATCAAGAAGAAACTGAAATGATTCGGTTGGCCATCGAGAATAATCGAAAGGCACAGCAGTCTATTTATACTCGGTTTTCTCCAAAAATGTTAGGCGTTTGCAGGCAATATATCAAAGACTTACAACAAGCCGAAGATGTTATGATTGCTGCTTTTATGAAAGTTTTTACAAATTTAAAAGCGTTTCAGCATAATGGAAGCTTTGAAGGATGGATTAGACGAATAATGGTCAATGAAAGCATTTCTTATATTAGAGTTCATAAGAAGGTTAAGTTTATCGAAGATGAAATTTATGTTGAAGAAAGTTTTAATCCAATCGAAAGTGAATTTTCAATAGCTGACATTCAGTTTTTAATTGATAGTCTGCCAGATGGTTATAAAATGGTTTTTAATTTATATGCCATCGAAGGCTTTAAGCATAAGGAAATTGCCGCGATCTTAGGTATTAATGAAGGTACGTCAAAATCGCAGTTGTCGCACGCCAGAAAGATTTTGCAACAGCAGATTAATACAATAAAAAATTACGAGTATGGAACTAAATAACTTTGAAAGCCAAATAAAACAGAAGCTGGAGAATAACAGTATTCAACCTTCGAGCGCAGCTTGGGATAAATTGGAAGGGATGTTAGATGAAGCTCAAAACACAAAAAGGAGGAAGAACTTCTCTTGGATTTATATAGCAGCCAGTATAGTTGGGTTTTTACTGATTGGGACAGTTTTTAGTTATCTAACAGAAACGAAGAGTATAGAGCAAGGAAATGAAGTAGTTATACAGTATAAAGAGAATGAAAAAAGAGGTCTTGAGGAGAAAGTGATAGAGGAAGGAGAATTGATGAATACAGCTTCAAGTTCTGACGAAAAAGAAGTTGTAGTTTCAGAAAAGCGACTTGGTAAAATTATAAAGAAAGAAAGAGTAGTAACTAATAATATTAATAATAAAACGGAGCGTTCAATCATCAATCAAGTCAATACACCACATTGGCAAAACAATAAAGACAAGTCTGTATTAATTGCAGAGAAATCAACAGCGACTGTTGAAGAAATGGTTCCTCAAGTTGCAGCAAGTAACGATGTCGTTATGAAAAGTAGTAAGGTAACTGTGGATGCTTCCTATTTATTGTCGCAAGTTGATACTGAATTAGAACTTTCTTTTAGGGAGAAAGTAATTAGTAAAGTGAGTAAAAGTTACCAAACTGTAAAAGTGGCCTTTGCCAATCGTAATCTAGAATAAATCATCAATCAATTTTAAAATTAAATCATTGTGAGAAATTTCACCATTTACTTAGCAATTCTTTTATGCCTTATGGCGAGTAAAATACTAGGGCAAGAAACCTTTGAAGCACAAGCAAAAAAAATTGCTTTAAAAATCGAGAATATTACTAATGAACAAAAAGCTGCGTTGAAAGTGGAAGTAGAAGAGGTCAACCTGCAATTAGAGAAAGGAAGTATTTCACAAGAACAGGCCGATGTAAAAAAGCAGCAATTGTCACAGGCGAGAGCGACTATAATTGAAAATAAAGTTGCTGTTACTCAACAAGAACTAAAAGAATTAGTGCAAGCGCAAGTGGAGGGTAAAATTAACTCGCAAGATTTTATAAATTCTGAAAAAAGTAAAACCTTTAAGTTTTATTATGGAAAAAATGAAATTATAGATAATGTAAAAAGGAAAGATTCTATAAATGAAAATAAATTTGTAAAACGAACATCAAATCAAATAGTCCTTGCTACTGGTTTTAATAATTTAATGACTAATGGTAGCGTAGAAAACTCAGGTTTTTACTATTTGCGTTCTTCTTTCTTAGAATGGGGATTAACATTTAATACGAGATTATTTAAGGATAGCAATTTATTGCATTTAAAATATGGGTTAACCGGTGTTTATAATACTTTATATCTAACCAATAATCGCTATTTTATCACAGATAAAAGTCAAACTGTTGTTGCATATTACCCGTATAATTTAAAAAATAACAGTAGTTATTTCAAAAATGTTTTTATTACTATTCCAATATTTTTAGAATTGGATTTCACAAAAAATAGAATTGAAGATAAGGACAATTCTTTTAGAATTCAACGAGGTTTTAGAGTCGGTTTAGGAGGATTTGTTGGCTATAATACCAATTCTAAACAGTTTTTAAGTTATGAAAAGGACGGAAATCAGATAACAGAAAGACAAAAAGGGAATTGGAATGTTGATGATTGGAATTATGGACTGAGTACCTACATAGGTTACAAAGCAACAAGCCTATATCTAAAATACGACTTAAACCCACTCTTTAAAGATAATGCGATCAAGCAAAATAACGTTTCGCTAGGTGTTCGATTTGATTTTAATTAGGTTTAGGTTGAGTTAATTTATTACTTTAAAAGTGCTTCGAAAGAAGCACTTTTTATTTTAGATGTTGAATTATGAACTTTGATTTGTGTATTTTTGCATTCTTTAAATAATTTAAACGTTACTCTATTTTGATTTCAAAAGCGACTATTGATACTGTTTTCGAATCTGCTCGAGTTGAGGAGGTTATTGGTGATTTTGTCCAATTAAAGAGAGCAGGAAGTAATTTTAAAGGGCTGAGTCCATTCTCTGATGAGCGTTCTCCATCCTTTATGGTTTCACCAGCGAAAGGGATTTGGAAAGATTTTAGTTCTGGAAAAGGAGGGAACTCCGTTGCTTTTTTAATGGAGCACGAACATTTTACCTATCCTGAAGCCATCCGATACTTAGCTAGAAAGTACAATATAGAAATCGAGGAAACAGAGCAAACAAATGAAGAAAAAGCAAATACAGATATTCGAGAGAGTATGTATTTAGTTTCTGAATTTGCAAAAGACTATTTCCATAGAACACTTTTAAAAACAGAAGAGGGAAAAGCCATAGGCCTTTCTTATTTTAAAGAAAGAGGGTTTACTAATGAAACTATAGAGAAATTTAGCCTAGGTTATTCTCCAGATATTTGGGATGCTTTTACAAAAGAAGCGCTTGGGAAAGGCTATAAATTAGAGTTTCTGGAAAGTACAGGTTTGACAATTGGCAGAGAAGACAGGCCTTTTGACCGTTTCAAAAGCCGGGTTATGTTTCCAATACAAAGTATGTCAGGGAGGGTGCTTGGTTTTGGAGGAAGAATATTGACAAATGATAAAAAGGCAGCCAAATATTTAAACTCACCAGAAAGTGAAATTTACCATAAGAGTAAGGTTTTGTATGGGATTTTTCAAGCCAAACAATCAATTGCTAAACTAAATAATTGCTTTTTAGTAGAGGGTTATACTGATGTGATTCAGTTTAACCAAGCTGGAATTGAGAATGTAGTTGCGTCTTCAGGGACAGCATTGACACCTGACCAAATCCGTTTAATTAATAGACTTACAAAAAACATTACTGTTCTTTTTGATGGTGATGCAGCGGGATTGCGTGCTTCCATTCGAGGAATTGATTTAATTCTGGAAGAAGGAATGAATGTAAAGGTTTGTACATTTCCTGATGGGGAAGATCCTGACAGTTTTGCCAAGAAAACATCTCATGATGATTTGCTGGATTATCTTGAGAATAATGCAAAAGACTTTATTCAGTTTAAAGCATCGCTTTTGATGAATGAAGCAAAGAATGATCCTATAAAAAAAGCCGATCTGATTAGGGATATGGTAATTAGTATTTCTAAAATACCAGATAGAATTCAACGTGAAATATACATTCAGGAGTGTTCTCGAATTATGGATATTTCAGAGCAGGTACTAGTTAGTACTTTGGCACAGTTGGTGCAGAAAGACACTGCTGAGGTTGGTAAAAAACAAAAGCAAGAATACAAGGCATTAGAAGTTGTAAAAAATGAAAATCCTGCTGATACTGAAAAAGTAGATATACTATATCGTTTAGAAAGAAAAATTATAGAGATGTTGCTTTTATACGGTGATAAAACGGAAGAATTTGAAGATGTACTTTTAAAATCGAATGGAGAAGGTGAGATTGAACATGTGATTGAGAAAAAAGAATACAAAGTATTTCACAGAATCTATTTGAGTTTACAAGAGGATGAGGTAGAGTTAGCAAATCCTTTGTTTAGGGACATATTCAACGATCTGATTAATTATTTTCTTCAAAATGATGGTTTCAGCTTAGAGCAATATCTGATGCATTTGCAGCCTGAGTTTGCTCAAGAGGTTACTGATATTTTGATGGAAGACGAAAGAGTTATTTTACACAATTGGGAAGGTCAGAATATTTTCCCAAAATATAAAAAGGACACTATAGGTCAGAATGTCTCAGAGACTATTTTAACCCTACGCTGGTATTTAGTAGGTAAAATTATTGAAGAAATAAAAAGCTCCATAACATCTGAATCAGATAATACGGAGCCTATGACTATGATTAGAGACTATCTTGGTCTAACTTCTGCTTTTTCGAAAAAATTAGGACGGGTAATGTCTCGTTTTTAATTAAACTATTTCTAATTTTTTTGCTTTGTTTACTAAATCAACTAGGTTAGTAACATTTAGTTTAGTTAACAAACGCAATTTGTAGGTACTTATCGTTTTTTCGTTAAGGCCTAGAATTTCAGCAATTTCGTGATTTTTCTTACCTCCACTTAAATAACGCAACACTTCAACTTCACGATTGGAAAGTTTTCGATACAAACGTTCACTTTTGCTTTGTTTTGCAATTAAGGCGATATTTTTTTTCACGGTTTCGTTCATGATAATCTTTCCTTGGTTCACTTTTATAATTGATAGACCTAAGGTTTCCAATTTCTCTTTCTTGTGAACAAATCCTGAAACACCAGCTTTAATGGCATTTGGTGCGTAAATCTGTTCCGAAAGACCACTGAATATAATAATCTTTGTCTTAGGAAAGTTTTTTAAAATTGATTTGACTTCAAAAATACTGGAAAGACCTTCTAGTTCTAAGTCTAGAATTAAAACATCAATATCTTTAGTAAGGAGAATATCACGAATCATTAAAAAATTACCAACATTGGCGACTAATGATATTTCGGCATGATCTTTAAAATAAGATTTCACTCCAAAATGCACTACAGGGAAGTTATCAGCTAAACAAACTTTTATCATGATTTTTGGTTTTAGATTTTTTTTGTCACTATTCATTATTAAATATAAGAAAAATTATATTTAATTTCTAATTATTCGGATGAAATACCGTTAATCCCGATTAACTAAACAAACGGGTATTTCTTTCATTTTGTGTTGGTTAATCTTATTTAAACGTTTGTAAATATCAAATACCGTTTTTTCCCTTCCTGAGAAGTCAGTACTAGATTTTCCTTCTTCGTCCTGAGTCATAGCCCACTCTAATTCATCATAGGTTGCGCCTAATTGAGCTTCATCTGTTTTTTCATCACCAAACAGTCCATCAGATGGAGCTGCAGTTAAAATAGAATCTGGAACTTGTAAATGAGCAGCTAACATAAATACTTCTGATTTCATTAAATCAGCAATCGGACTAAGGTCTACACCGCCATCTCCATATTTTGTAAAAAAACCAACGCCAAAATCTTCCACTTTGTTTCCTGTTCCTGCCACTAATAATCCATGAACTCCAGCAAAATAATATAGGGTAGTCATTCGTAAACGAGCACGTGTGTTAGCAAGAGTCAGGTTAAGTTTGTGTTCCTCAAAGTCGGTAGGAACCTCACTTTTGAAAGTTTCAAAAACAGAAGTTAGGTCTGCTAGGGTTTCTGAAACGTTAGGGTACCTGCTTTTTAACTGCTCAATGTGCTCGCGTCCACGGCTAACATGACTTTCATGCTGATGAATAGGCATTTCAACACATAAAACTTTAAGTCCTGTTTGAGCACATAAAGTTGAAGTTACTGCTGAATCTACTCCGCCAGAAATTCCCACAACAAATCCATTTACTTTTGCGTTTTCAGCATATGTTTTTAACCAATTAACAATATGAGTATTTACTTTCTCAACTTGAAGCGTTTTTTTTTTAATCATAATAGTTTACGTTTTAACGAGCAGGAATGTATATTTGCAAAATCATTCAAGGGTACGCCTGTTTTTCTGATTTTATATCGGCAAATTTAATTAAAAAAATAATGAAAACATATCACATTCCACTTCTCTTATGTCTCTTTTTTCTATCATGTGATAAAAAAAGCAAAATAGAAAAAGCTGTTGAAGAAATTCCTGTGGAAATAAAGGTAGAGCGTTTTGATAAAGTCTTTTTTGAAACGGAGCCGAAAAACTTGGATAAAGTAAAAAAAGAGTTTCCGTTTTTTTTTCCTCCCGGAAATGAAGATGCGGTTTGGTTAGATAAAATGAAGGATCCTCTTTGGAGAGAATTATATACTGAGGTACAGAAAAAATATTCAAATTTTGAACCCGTTAAAATCAAACTGGAGGAGCTTTTTAAGCATGTGAAGTATTATTTTCCTGAAACGAAAATACCAAAAGTGATTACCGTAATTTCTGAAATGGATTACAATAATAAAGTCATATATGCAGATAGTCTGGTGATTATTTCGCTCGAAATGTATTTAGGAAAGGAACATAAGTTTTATCAGTTTCCAGAATATATCAAGCAGAACTTTGAGGAAAATCAGATTATGCCTGATGTTGTTTCTAGTTTCTACAAACGAAAAGTAGTACTAGATGCCGATAAAAAATTATTGTCTAAAATGATAAATTCAGGAAAGGAATTATATTTAAAAGATCTACTGCTGCCTGATTATAGCGATGCTGATAAAATGGGATATACAAATGAGCAGATTGAATGGTGTAATGAAAACGAGAGTTATATATGGCGTTATTTTATAGAAAAAGAAATGCTCTATAGTGATGATCAAAAACTGATTCCACGTTTTATAAGTCCAGCTCCCTTTTCTAAATTTTATTTAGAAATAGACAATGAAACACCGGGTCAAGTTGGTGGTTGGATAGGATGGCAAATTGTTCGCTCGTATATGAAAAACAATGAAGTATCTTTGCAACAGTTGTTAGATACAAATGCTAAAGAAATATTTGAAAAATCAAAATACAAACCTAAAAAGTAATGTCAGATAAAAAAAGATCGGAAATTAAATTCCTTGTAGAGTTAGATGAAAACCGCGTTCCAGAAAAACTAATGTGGACCGCAGAAGATGGCGGTGTAGAATTAGAAGAGGCAAAAGCAATTATGCTGTCTGTTTGGGATAGTAAAGCCAAAGAAAGTATGCGTATTGATTTATGGACAAAAGAGATGCCTGTAGATGAGATGAAAATTTTCTTTCATCAAACATTGGTAGCGATGTCAGATACTTTTCAACGTGCCACAGGTGATGAGAAAATGGCAGATACCATGAGGGATTTTTGTGAATATTTTGCTGAGAAATTAGAGTTGAAGAAGTAAGTTTCTGCAAGGATAGTGCTTCGTTAATACAATTAGTAAGGCATTATCTTGAAAATTCTAAAATGGTAGACTTTTATTGTTGATAATATATATCTAAAAAATCGAGGAGGTCAGATTAGTTACTTCTGTAATGCAAAACATCCCAAAGCTTAAATTTAAGCTTTGGGATGTTTTTTTATGTAGTAATCAACGTATTCTATTTTTAGAATTGACCACCGCCTTTAAAAATTTCTTGATTTACTTCGTCGATATAGCTTAGAACATCCTCTTTTCCTAAGGATTCTGTTGCAGAGGTCACGAAGTACTGTGGCATTTCGGCCCAATTGTTAGCAAACATACTTTTCTTGTATGCTGCAATATGAGAATCAATTTTTACTTTACTGATCTTGTCTGCTTTGGTGAAAATAATACAAAAAGGAATTTCACTCTCTCCCATGTAGGACATGAATTCAATATCTATTGTTTGAGCTTCATGACGAATGTCGATTAAAACAAAAGCACAAACTAATTGCTCTCTTGTTTCGAAATAATCAGTTATAAACTGCTGAAAAACTGATTTTGTTTTCTTTGATACTTTGGCATAACCGTATCCAGGTAAATCAACTAAGAACCAGTTGTTGTTGATTAGGAAATGATTTATTAGCTGCGTTTTTCCTGGTCGCCCAGATGTTTTAGCTAATTTTTTCTGGTTGGTCAACATATTGATTAATGAGGACTTCCCAACATTAGACCTGCCTATAAAAGCATATTCTGGCAAACGGTCTTTTGGACATTTGCTAACATCGGAGTTGCTAATTACAAATTCGGCGGTATTGATTTTCATATTTTTTTGTGTAAAACCTCTTCTAAGGGCGAGGTACTTATAAATTGGATTTAGTTAGCCATTCTTCAAGTAAACGATTGAACTCTTCTGGGTGTTCCATCATTGCCGCATGACCACATTTATCGATCCAATATAAGGTTGAGTTGGGTAATAATTTATTAAATTCTTCAGCAACATCCGGTGGAGTTACTTTGTCGTTTTTACCCCAAATAATACAAGTTCGTACATGCATTTTTGGTAGGTCTTTCGCCATATTATGACGAATGGCACTTTTGGCAATTGTTAATGTTTTGATTAGTTTTATTCTGTCATTAACTGTAGCATAAACTTCGTCAATCAATTCCGGTGTAGCAATTGCAGGATCGTAGAATACGTCTTCAGCTTTTTTCTTGATATATTCATAATCACCTCTTTTTGGATAGCTATCACCCATTGCACTTTCATATAGTCCAGAACTTCCTGTTATTACAAGTCCAGCAACTTTTTCAGGGTACATCTTTGTATGGTATAAAGCGATATGTCCTCCAAGGGAATTTCCTAGAAGAATTACTCTGTCAAATCCTTTGAAAGTGATAAAGTCCTTAACGTATTTAGCAAAACTTTTTACGTTTGTTTTTAAAATATTTTGAGTATATATAGGTAAATCCGGGATAACAATTTTGTATCCTTTCTCAGAAAAATGACTAGCCACGGCATCAAAATTACTTAACCCTCCCATTAGCCCATGTAATATTACAATTGGCGTTCCTTCTCCAGCTTCATAATAGCTGTATTTACCTTCCTTCTTATAGTTTTTTTCCATGTTCTTGAATACGGATTTTCAATTTTCACAAATATAGGATTTAATAAATTAAAAAGAATTTTTGAAAACAATTTTTGAGCATATTAATGCAATTTGATTGTATTTATTTTTCAGAAGCTTAATATTGTCTAAAAGCAGATCTTGTAAAGTTATTTTCCATTGTAAGTAAAAAGGCATTTTAGTTAAAATATTGAAAATAAATAGCCGGGAATTTCGATAGTTTAAGTTTTCTTTTAAATAACGTATAAAACAGCTAATAGTCTGACAATCTGTTAGTCTTGTATCTAAGGTGTTTGGGTTGTAGGTGGTGAAACTTATTAACAAAGTGGTAGATAGTGGTAGATAGTGGTGATATTTTTCATATTTTTGCTTCATATCATTATAAAACGATTCTTTTGAATACAATTGTTGGGACATATGAATGTAAGGTCGATGCTAAAGGAAGAGTGCTGTTGCCGGCGCCTTTAAAAAAGCAGTTGACACCTTCTCTTCAAAGCGGTTTCGTTTTGAAGCGTTCTGTTTTTCAGCCTTGTTTGGAGTTGTATCCCATGGAAGAATGGGATGTGATGATGGCTAAGATTAATAAATTGAATCGGTTTGTAAAGAAGAATAATGATTTTATCCGCAGGTTTACTGCGGGTGTAAAAATGGTAGAAATTGATTCTTTGGGTAGATTGTTAATCCCTAAAGATTTGGTGACTTTTGGTAGTATTACTAAGGAGGTTGTCTTTTCTTCCGCTGTTAATATAGTGGAGATATGGGATAAAGATTTATACGAGACATCGATAAATGGTGAAGACGTAGATTTTGCAGATTTAGCAGAAGAAGTAATGGGAAATATAAATGACGACGACAATGGAATATCATAATCCGGTTTTGCTTCAAGCATCAGTAGATGGTTTAAATATAAAGCCTGATGGCGTTTATGTAGATGTAACCTTCGGTGGAGGTGGGCATTCAAAAGAAATATTAAGTAGGTTGGGACCAAACGGGAAACTGTTTGCTTTCGATCAAGATGAAGATGCTTTGGCAAATGCTTTGCCAGATGAGCGATTTACGCTTATTAATGAGAACTTTAGATTTATCAAACGTTTCTTGCGTTTTTACGGGTTGAAAAGTGTAGATGGAATTTTGGCTGATTTAGGGGTTTCTTCTCATCAATTTGATGTAGCTGAAAGAGGTTTCTCTACTCGTTTTGATGCTGGGCTAGATATGAGAATGAGTCAAAAAAATGACTTAAATGCATATAAAGTAGTAAATGAGTACGATGAGGCTGATTTAAAACGAGTTTTTTTAGATTATGGAGAGTTGAAAAATGCTCCAGTTTTAGCAAGAACCATTGTTGAGGCAAGAGAAGTACAGCTTATTAAGACTACCGATGAATTAAAAGAGGTTTTAGCAAAATTTTTACCAGAGCGAGTAAGGAATAAAATATTAGCTCAAATCTATCAAGCCATTCGAATTGAAGTAAATCAAGAAATGGATGTTTTAAAGGAATTTCTAGAGCAGTCCTTAGAAGTGTTAAGACCAGGTGGGCGATTAAGTGTTATTTCATATCATTCATTAGAAGATAGATTGGTGAAGCGATATATGAAAAACGGGATGTTTGAAGGGGAGCCTGAGCGTGATTTTTTTGGTAATTTCTCCGTTCCGTTTAAGACTGTTGGAAAACTAATAGTGCCGGACAAAGAAGAAATAAAGTTAAATAATAGAGCTCGAAGCGCTAAATTAAGAATAGCAGAAAAGATATAATTCAGAATGAAAAACGGTGTTTATAACATATTAAAAGCGAGATTTCTTATCGATGATGATGCGATGAAAAATTGGCGTTTTATCGTTTTTCTTATTCTTTTGGCTATTGTTATGATTGCTAATACGCAACGTTATGAACAGAAAGTTTTTAAAATTGCCAAACTAACAAATGAAGTAAAAGAACTACGTTCGGAATTTGTTGACAGACGCTCTCAATTGATGAAATTGAAAATGGAATCTACTGTTTCTGAGAAAATGGTAGAAAAGCAAATTTTCCCATCGACTGTTCCTCCAATTAAAATAAAAGTAAAAAAAGAAGAAGAGAAAACTTTTCTTAAAAAAATATGGCAGTAGAAGATAAACACATATCATATAGAATCTATCTCGTTGCGTTTGCTATCTTTTTGGTAGCGATTGCGATTGCCGTTAAGTTAACTAATATTCAGTGGGTTGAAGGTGATTATTATAGAAAATTAGCTAAGGAAAGAACGGTTAAGAATTTTGTTATTCCTGCAAATAAAGGGAATATCTATTCGGCAGACGGAAGTTTATTGGCTACTTCAATACCTAATTATACGATAAGGTTTGATGCTCTTGCTCCAAAAGTAGAGAATTTCGAAAAAAATGTGCAAGCATTGTCTGATTCTCTGGCTACGATTTTGGGTAAGTCAAGTGGGTTTTATCAAAACGAACTTAGAAGAGCGCGAGCAAATAACAATCGCTATTATTTAATCGCTCGCGGTCTGAGTTATACTGACTATATAAAAATCAAGGGATTTCCTTTGTTTAAATTAGGAGCTTACAAGGGAGGAATTATTGTAGAGCAAAAAACGGTTAGAGAACATCCAATCGGTAAAATCGCGGAGCGAACTATTGGTTATGAAAGAGAAATAGCTGAAGACAAGTTTGACGGTAAGGGAATTGAATGGGCGTATAGAGAATACCTGAATGGAAAGGACGGTAAGATTCTAAAGCAAAAAATTGCAAAAGGACAGTGGAAGCCTATTCGTGATGTCAATGAAGTTGACCCTCAGGATGGTTATGATGTTATTTCTACAATTGATGTTTATATACAAGATATTGCGCATCATGCTTTGTTAAAACAATTGCAAGAGTACGACGCGGATCATGGCTGTGTAGTTGTCATGGAGACTGAAACAGGTCAGGTAAAGGCTATCGCAAACTTAGGAAGAGCTAGTGACGGAACGTATTATGAAACTACAAATTATGCTGTAGCTGAGTCTCATGAACCTGGATCTACATTTAAATTAGTTGACATGATGGCTATTTTAGAAGATAAAGTAGCTGACACAAGTACGGTTTATGATACGCAGGGAGGAGAGATAAGATATTCAGGAAAGGCAGTAAGGGATTCACATAAAGGTGGCTACGGAAAAATATCATTAGCCAGAGGATTCGAATTATCTTCAAACACGGTGATGGTGCAGGCGGTTTATGATAATTATAAAGACAATCCATCTCGATTTGTTAACCATGTTAATTCTTGGGGATTGAATAAGAAATTAAAAATGGATTTTGAAGGTGAAGGTCGCCCTTTTATTCCTCAACCTACAGACAAGCGTTGGAGTAATATCTCTCTTCCTTGGATGGCTTTTGGTTATGGAGTATCTGTTACACCAATGCAAACTTTAACATTTTATAATGCTGTGGCAAATAATGGTGTGATGGTGAAACCTCAATTTATTTCAGAAATTAAAGAATGGAATAAAACGATTGTAAAGGTTGAAAAAGAAGTAATCAACCCGAGAGTTTGTTCGCCTGAAACAATAAAAAAGTTAAAAGCAGTTCTAGCTAACGTAGTTAAAAAAGGAACTGCGTCTAAATTGTATTCTAAAGATTTCTCGATGGCAGGTAAAACAGGTACAGCTCAAGTAAATTATGGAAAAAGAGACGGCACAGCAATGTATTACGCGTCTTCTTTCGTAGGTTATTTTCCAGCAGATCATCCTAAATATTCTTGTATAGTAGTGGTTCATAAACCAAGCACTGCTAAGGGAGATTTTTATGGAGCCGGCGTTGCAGGACCAGTTTTTAAAAGAATTGCACAAAAGATTTTTACAGATGTTCCTTCGACAAATGAAATAAAAAATATAAATAGGAAAGTCCCTAAACAGGAAGATAACTACAACAACTACTTTGCTAAGTTGCAAAAGCAGCAAAGGTCAATTCCAAATGTTAAAGGCATGCCGGGAATGGATGCTATTGCTTTATTGGAAAATTTAGGAATAAAAGTGAAAGCAGTGGGTATGGGAAAAGTTAAGACACAATCGCTTCAAGCGGGACAGGATCTAATAAAAAACACAACTATAACATTAGAATTATTGTGATTATACTAAAAGACATATTATATAAAGTTGCAATCGAAGCCGTACATGGTTCGACTGAAGTTGCTGTAGGTAAAATCGAATTTGATTCAAGAAAAATTGAAAAGAATGACGTTTTTGTAGCTATTCGTGGATCTGTTTCAGACGGGCATGACTATATTCAAAAAGCAATCGAACTAGGGGTTATAGCAATTGTTTGTGATGCGTTTCCTGAAAGTTTTGAAAAAGGAATCACTTACATACAGGTAAAAGATACCAATAAAGCATTGGCTTTCATGGCTGCTAATTATTTTGGGAATCCATCTGAAAAATTAAAGTTGGTTGGTATTACTGGAACAAACGGAAAGACTACCATTGCTTCTTTATTATATCAATTATTTAAAAAAGCAGGTTTTAAGGTAGGATTGATTTCTACAGTTAAAATTTTAGTAGACGATATAGAATACAAAGCAACACATACAACGCCAGATTCAATTACTATTAATCATTACTTAGCTGAAATGAGAGATGCAGGTGTTGAATATTGTTTTATGGAAGTGAGTTCTCACGGGATTCATCAAAAACGAACAGAAGCATTACATTTTGTTGGTGGCGTTTTCACCAATTTGTCTCATGACCATTTGGATTACCATCCCACTTTTGCAGAATATAGAGATGTGAAAAAATCTTTTTTTGACAACCTTCCTAAAAATGCTTTTGTACTGACTAATGTTGATGATAAGAATGGTGCTGTAATGTTGCAAAATACAGTGGCTATTAAACGCACCTATGCTTTAAAGTCATATGCTGATTATAAAGCGCAAATTCTCGAAAATCAATTATCGGGATTGTTGTTGAAGATTGAAGGGAATGAAGTTTGGGTGAAATTAATTGGAACTTTCAATGCTTATAATGTTTTAGCAATATATGGTACTGCGGTTGAATTAGGAATGGATAGTTTAGAAACACTTCGCTTGTTGTCTGAGTTGGAAAGTGTTTCGGGAAGATTTCAATATATCGTTTCAGCTACAAATATCACGGCAATTGTTGATTATGCTCATACTCCCGATGCGCTGGAAAATGTGTTGAAAACAACCAATGACATTCGAACTAAAAATGAACAGTTGATTACTGTTGTAGGCTGCGGTGGAAATAGGGACAAAACTAAACGACCAATTATGGCGCGTATCGCCTCTGAATTGAGCGACAAAGTAGTTCTAACTTCTGATAACCCTAGAAATGAAGATCCTGATACTATTATCCAGGAGATGGAAGTAGGTGTGGCGGCAGAAAATTATAAAAAAGTACTTGCGATAACTGACAGAAAGCAAGCTATAAAAACAGCGTGTCAATTGGCTCAGCCAAACGATATTATTTTGATTGCAGGAAAAGGACACGAAACCTACCAGGAAGTTAACGGAGTGCGTCATGATTTTGATGACATGGAAATAGTGAAAGAGATATTAGAACAACTTCATAAATAGTAAAAATATGCTGTATTATTTATTTGAATACTTAAACAAGACATTAAACATTTCGGGAACGGGAGTGTTTCAATATATAACATTTAGATCGGCGTTAGCCTTTATACTTTCGTTATTGTTATCTACAATTTATGGAAAAAGAATCATCCGTTTTTTGCAAAATCAACAAGTGGGTGAAACGGTTCGTGAACTTGGATTAGCAGGTCAAAATGAAAAAGCGGGAACGCCTACCATGGGAGGTTTGATTATCATATTTGCTACCCTAGTGCCTGTTATGTTGTTTGCAAAACTGCAAAATATTTATGTAGTGTTGTTGATTGTGACGACTTTGTGGATGGGGACAATTGGGTTTATAGATGATTATATCAAAATATTTAAAAAAGATAAGGAAGGATTAAAAGGTATTTTTAAAGTATTTGGGCAAGTAGGATTAGGTCTTATTGTTGGGACGGTTCTTTATTTTAGTCCAGCTGTAACTGTAAGAACGGATACTGGAAAAGGAGATGTTTTTAAAACCACTACAGAAACGGTTATTACCGCGAGTCCAATTGAGGAAAAATCGACTGCTACTACGATTCCTTTTTTTAAAAATAACGAATTCGATTATTCTGAATTGTTGGCGTGGACGGGTGAAGGATATGAAAAATGGGCTTGGGTAATTTTTATTCCGGTTGTTATTTTTATTATCACAGCAGTTTCTAACGGAGCAAACTTAACAGACGGAATTGACGGACTCGCAGCGGGTACCTCGGCGATATCTGTTCTGGCATTGGGGATCTTTACCTTCGTTTCTGGGAATATTATTTTCTCTAATTATTTAAATATAATGTATATCCCTAATTCAGGAGAAATGACGGTTTTTATAGCTGCATTTGTTGGTTCCTTAATTGGATTTCTTTGGTACAATTCCTATCCCGCATCTGTTTTTATGGGAGATACTGGAAGTTTGACAATCGGTGGAATCATTGCGGTGCTGGCAATTGCAGTTCGTAAGGAATTACTAATTCCGCTATTGTGTGGTGTCTTTTTAGTCGAAAATTTATCTGTGGTCTTACAGGTGAGTTATTTTAAATATACCAAAAAACGCTTTGGCGCAGGCAAAAGAGTTTTCCTGATGGCGCCGTTGCATCATCACTATCAAAAGAAAGGATATCATGAAAGTAAGATTGTAACCCGATTCTGGATTGTAGCTATTATGTTAGCGATACTTTCGATTATCACTCTAAAATTAAGATAGTATGAGACTAGTAGTTTTAGGAGGAGGAGAAAGTGGAGCAGGTACTGCGATTTTAGGGAAGAAAAAAGGATATGACGTTTTTGTATCTGATTTTGGAAAAATAAAAAATAAATACAAACAAGTTCTTATAGATAACGGCATCGATTGGGAAGAAGAAAGACATACAGAGGATTTAATTCTCAATGCCGATGTAGTCATGAAGAGCCCAGGGATTCCAGAGAAATCGCCAATTGTAAAAAAACTGATTGAGAAAGGAATTCCAGTGATTTCTGAAATAGAGTTTGCAGCTCCTTTCACAAAAGCAATTACAATAGGAATTACGGGAAGTAACGGAAAGACAACGACAACGATGTTAACTTATCACTTGCTTAAATCAGCAGGATTGAATGTAGGATTGGGCGGAAACATAGGGAAAAGTTTTGCAGAGCAAGTTGCAGATGATAAATACGATTCTTACGTGCTTGAATTAAGCAGTTTCCAGTTGGACGGAATCGTAGATTACAAACCGCATATCGCTATCATAACGAATATAAGTCCGGATCATTTAGATCGATACGAATATAATTATCAAAATTATATTAATTCTAAAATGAGAATTACAATGAATCAAACTGAGGATGATTACCTCATTTATGACGCAGATGACGAGGCTATTACAACATGGTTAGAAAATAATAAAACAAACGCTAAATTAATCCCTTTTTCCTTGACAAAAACATTCAACGAAGGAGCCTTTATACAAAACAACAAAATGGAAGTAAAAATCAATCAAGATGAATTTTTAATGGAAACAGAATCTATTGCATTAGAAGGGAAACATAATATGAAAAATGCAATGGCAGCAACCTCTGTAGCAAAATTGATGCAAATAAGAAAAGCAACAATCCGTGAAAGTTTATCTAATTTTCAAGGTGTGGAGCACCGCCTTGAGAAAGTATTGAAAATTCAGAATGTACAATATATCAATGACTCAAAAGCGACGAACGTAAACGCTACTTTTTTTGCATTGGATAGTATGAATATGCCCACAGTATGGATTGTTGGAGGTGTTGATAAAGGAAATGATTACAATGAATTGATGTCATTGGTACGTGAAAAAGTGAAAGCTATCATTTGCTTGGGCGTTGATAACAAAAAAATAATTGATGCCTTTGGTAACGTAGTGGATATGATGGTAGAAGTTACGAATATGAATGACGCCGTTAGAATGGCACAACGATTAACAGAAAAAGGAGATGCAGTTTTATTATCACCTGCATGTGCCAGTTTTGATTTGTTTGAAAACTATGAAGATAGAGGAAATCAATTTAAACAAGCGGTTCATAACCTTTAAGCAGAAAATTATATTTTTTTAAAATTAAATAATACAAATGAAGGAACTAATAAGCAAATTAAAAGGAGATAAAGTAATATGGTCATTCGTGGCTTTATTAGCACTGTTTTCGTTTATGCCTGTTTTTAGCGCCAGTAGTAATTTGGCTTATTTGGGTCACGGAACCGGAAATACTTTGGGTTATTTGGTAAAACATTTAGCACATATTTGTATTGGGTTTCTAATTATTTATGGTGTGCATAGAGTGCCGTATCATTATTTTAGAGCAATATCTAAAGTCGCGTTACCAGTAGTTTGGATATTGTTGCTTTATACATTAGTTAAAGGGACTGTAATTGCCGGAGCAAATGCGAGTAGATGGATTCAGGTTCCTTTTATTGGGATATCATTCCAGACGTCAACATTGGCATCTGTAGTGTTATTCATATTTGTTGCCCGATATTTATCTAAAACCAGAGAAGAGCCACTTACTTTTAAGTCCTCGTTATGGGAGCTGTGGTTGCCTGTTTTTATTACTCTTATTCTAATTTTACCTGCCAATTTCTCTACTACAGCATTAATTTTTGCAATGATATTGATGTTGGTATTTATTGGGAAATACCCATTAAAATATATTGGAGCTATTGTAGGTTCTGGAATTCTGTTTCTTGTTTTTTTTGTTCTTATTGCCAAAGCTTTTCCTGATTCTCGATTTTTCAGTAGAGTATCCACTTGGGAAAGTAGAATAGAAAATTTCAGTACGGATAAACCAGATGAAGATGATTACCAAATTGAAAAAGCTAAAATTGCTATTGCATCTGGTAAAATTTATGGATTAGGACCTGGGAAAAGTGTTCAGAAGAATTTTTTACCACAATCCTCCTCGGATTTTATTTATGCAATTATTGTTGAAGAATATGGTCTTATAGGTGGTTTTGGAGTTCTGATTTTATATTTATTGCTGCTGTTTCGATTTGTGATCGCTTCACATAAGGCCAATACCCTCTTTGGGAAGTTAGTTGTCGTCGGGCTTGGTTTTCCAATGATATTTCAAGCGATGGTCAATATGGCAGTAGCAGTAGAATTATTACCGGTAACGGGGCAGACATTACCACTAATAAGTAGTGGAGGTAGTTCAATTTGGATGACTTGTTTTTCGCTAGGAATTATTATTAGTGTGACTAAAAAAGACGAAGAAATTGAGGAAGAGCTTAAGAACTCCGCTAAACGTGAGGAAGCGCTTCAAAAACTAATCGACGCTGAATTAGATTCAGAGAAGGAGGTCGATGAGGATTATTCGATTACAGACAAGGCGACAAACCCAATGAACGCAGTTTTGAATAAATAATATTTTTGAGGGTTAAATTAATTTTAAAACTAAAAAATTTCAATATAATGAGGCAATACAAATTCATATTAAGTGGTGGTGGAACAGGTGGTCATATCTATCCTGCGATTGCTATTGCAAATGAATTAAAATCACGTTTTCCTGATGCTGAATTTCTTTTTGTAGGTGCCAAAGATAAAATGGAAATGCAAAAAGTACCTCAAGCTGGTTTCCAGATTAAGGGTTTGTGGATTGCGGGTTTACAAAGGAAAATAACTTTGCAAAATATGATGTTTCCATTAAAATTAGCAGATAGTTTATGGAAAGCAAAACAAATTATAAAAGAGTTTAAACCGGATGTGGTGATAGGAACTGGTGGTTTTGCCAGTGGTCCGTTATTGAAAATGGCAAGTATGATGGAGGTTCCCACTGTAATTCAAGAGCAAAATTCCTTTCCGGGGATTACGAATAAATTATTGAGTAAAAAAGCAGATGTAATCTGTGTAGCATATGAAAATTTAGAACGATTTTTTACAAAAGAAAAAATGGTTTTAACTGGGAATCCAGTTCGTCAGGACTTAATTGACATTGATGGTAAAAGAGCAGCAGCTGTTGCGTATTTTAATTTAGATGTCAATAAAAAAACACTATTAGTTCTTGGCGGAAGTCTTGGAGCGAGAAGAGTGAATCAGTTGATTGAAAAGGAATTGGAAAACATTCAAAATCAAGGGGTACAGCTAATCTGGCAATGCGGGAAATTATATTTTGACGATTATAAAAAATACGATTCTAATACAGTTCATGTTGTCGATTTTATAGAAAGAATGGATTTTGTGTATGCAGCTGCAGATGTCATTATTTCTAGAGCGGGAGCATCATCAGTATCGGAATTATCTATTGTAGGGAAGCCGGTAATTTTTATTCCTTCGCCTAATGTAGCTGAAGATCATCAAACAAAGAATGCAAAAGCTATAGTTGATAAAAAAGGAGCGATTTTATTGAAAGAATCTGAACTTGATTCAGAGTTTAGCTTGGTTTTTGAGGCGCTATTACAAGACCAAGCAAAGCAAAGTCAACTAAGTAAAAACATCAAGGATCTAGCGATGCCGGAAGCGACAAAAGAAATAGCTGACGAAATCGTGAAATTAATTAGAAATAAATAAAACATATTTAAATCAATATGAATTTAAACCAAATACATAACGTCTACTTCATCGGTATCGGTGGCATCGGAATGAGTGCTTTGGCTCGCTATTTTAAAAATATAGGGAAACAAGTTGCTGGTTATGATAAAACTCCTACGACTCTAACAAAAGAGCTAATAGAAAGTGGTATAGCAATTCATTTTGAAGATAGTATTGATTTGGTTCCCAAAGATTATTTCGTCGAAAACACTTTGGTCATTATTACGCCTGCTGTTCCAGGAACACATTCAGAATGGAACTATTTTGTAGAGCGGGAATATCATATTAAGAAAAGAGCCGAAGTTTTAGGGATAATTACAAAAGATACATTTTGTTTTGCAGTTGCGGGAACGCATGGAAAAACAACAACGTCGAGTATTTTAGGTCATATTCTATATGATAGTGGTGCAGATGTTACTTCTTTTATTGGGGGAATAGTCGAAAATTATAATTCGAATTTAATCGGTGACGGTAAAACAGTTACTGTCGTAGAAGCTGATGAATTTGATCGTTCTTTTTTGCATTTACATCCTAATATTGCTTGTATTACATCAATGGATGCAGACCATTTAGATATTTATGGGACTAGTGATGCGATTGAAGAGTCATTTGTAGAATTTGCTAATAAAGTAGAAGACAAAAGTAGGTTGTTTATAACGAAGGAACTGCCGTTAGAAGGTGTTACTGTAGCGGTGAATGAAGATGCAGTTTACAGTGCGGTAAATGTAAGAATTGACAACGGGAGTTATATTTTTGATGTGAAAACGCCAACTGAAACTTTAAAAGATTTCCGTTTTGGTTTGCCTGGAAAACATAATTTGATGAATGCATTGATGGCTATCGCAATGGCAATAAATTTTGGTACGCCAACTGAAGCCATTTCGAAAGCTTTGGCTTCATTCAAAGGGATACGAAGACGATTTTCTTATCAGATAAAAACAGATGATTTAGTATATATAGATGATTATGCACATCATCCCACGGAGATTAATGCGGTATATCAAGCAGTGAGAGAATTGTATTCTACTAAGAAAGTTCTTGCGATTTTTCAGCCTCATTTGTTTAGTAGAACAAAGGATTTTGCTGATGATTTTGCTAAAAGTTTGTCTCAGTTTGACGAGCTTTTGTTGATGGATATTTATCCGGCTCGTGAATTACCAATGGAAGGAATAACATCGGAATGGTTATTGAGTAAGGTGGATAGTCATAAGAAGAAATTAGTTACAAAAGAGAATATGATCGAAGCTATTCTGGAAAGTGATGCTGAGGTAATCGTGACTATAGGAGCAGGTGATATTGGTGAATTAGTAGGGTCAATTAAAAAAGCGCTAAATGAAAATATTTAACTGGACAAATACGAGACTAGTGCTCATGATTGGGGTTGTAATTTTCCTTTTTTCATTTACAGCAAATCGAAATGAGAATAGAAAACTTACTAAATCTGTCGTTGTTTTTGTTGGAGATAATGCTCTTTTTGTAAAAAGAGAAACGGTTAATAAATTGTTAATAGAAAATAAAGAGAATGCTTCAAGCATTGGAAAAGATAAATTAGATTTGAATAAGCTAGAGAGAAGACTGAATTCAAATGAGATGATTGAGAAATCAGATGTATTTGTGAGTATTGATGGTGTTCTAAAAGCAGTAGTAAAACAAAAGACTCCGGTGGCGCGGGTTTTGGATGGGAATGGCTCTTTTTACATTGATTACGAGGGTGGTGTAATGCCATTGTCAACTAATTTTACGGCCAGAGTTCCACTTGTTTCGGGGGAGATTAATAGAAAAAATAGCGAAAAATATGCCCAGTTATTTCGGTTAATTTATGACGATGATTTTTTGAAAAAAAACATCATTGCTGTTCAAATTATGCCTGGCGGGAGGTTGAAAATGTTGAATAGGAATTATAATTATGAAATTGACTTTGGAAATTCCTCAGATATGGAGCAAAAATTTAATGATTATAAAGCATTTTTTCAAAAAGCAGTTTTAGACAGTTCGTTGTATAAGTATAAAAAAATTGACCTGAGATTTACAAAACAAGTAGTTTGCACTAAATAAATAGATAATGGAAAAAGAGAATGTTGCAGTGGGTCTAGATATTGGGACTACAAAAATCGTTGCCATGATAGGCAAGAAAAATGAATATGGTAAATTGGAGATTCTAGGAGTTGGTAAATCTAAAAGTTTAGGTGTTGCCAGAGGAGTGGTAAATAATATTACACAAACCATTCAATCAATCCAACAAGCAATTCAAGAAGCTGAGAATAATTCAGGTTATAAAATTAAGGATGTTGTAGTAGGTATTGCAGGTCAACACATACGCAGTATTCAGCATACGGATTATATCAGTAGAAATAATCCTGAAGAAGTGATAGGAGGAGCTGATATTCAACTTCTAATTGATCAAGTGAATAAATTGGCCATGTTGCCAGGGGAAGAAATAATTCATGTATTACCTCAAGAATTTAAAATTGATGGTCAATCTGAAATCAAAGAGCCTATAGGAATGTACGGCGGAAGATTAGAATCTAGTTTTCACGTTGTAGTAGGACAAGCATCATCAATTAGAAATGTGGGGCGTTGTATCCAAAGTTCAGGAATTGAATTGTCCGGATTGACATTGGAACCATTAGCATCTTCTGACGCTGTATTGAGTCAAGAAGAAAAAGAAGCTGGAGTTGCCTTAATCGATATTGGTGGAGGAACAACAGATTTAGCTATTTTTAAAGACGGAATTATACGCCACACGGCAGTAATCCCTTTTGGAGGAAATGTGATTTCTGATGATATAAAAGAAGGATGTTCAATCATCGAAAAACAAGCAGAATTATTAAAAGTAAAATTTGGTTCAGCTTGGCCAGGTGAAAATAGAGATAACGAAATTGTTTCTATTCCTGGATTAAGAGGAAGAGAGCCAAAAGAAATTTCTTTAAAAAACTTGTCAAAAATAATTCACGCACGTGTTGTGGAGATTGTGGAGCAAGTTTTTACGGAAATCAAAGCGTATGGACATGAAGACCCTCGCAAGAAATTAATTGCAGGAATCGTTCTTACAGGTGGTGGTGCGCAGTTGAAACATATTAAACAGTTAGTAGAATACATCACAGGGATGGATACCAGAATAGGATATCCAAACGAGCATTTAGCTGGTGACTCTGACGAAGAATTCTCTAGCCCATTATATGCGACAGCAGTAGGACTAGTAATGAACAGCATTGAGAATAAAACACAAAGTGCGGTGAGAATGGATGAGATAGCTCCACCAAAAGCAGCGGTTTATCGCGCTCCTGTTGTTGAAAGTTATGATAGAAGAGAAGAAGAGGAAGAGGAAGAGGTTCAAACAAGAACTAAAGCGAATAAAGAAGAATCTACTGGAGACAAAATAAAAAGATCATTTTTTGATCGTTATGTTGACAAGATTAAAGATTTTTTAGATAACGCAGAATAAGGGCATCGACCCAAAGAAAAAATACAACAATTAATAATTAATATCAAAAACCAAATAAAATGATGAGCAACTCAGAATTTGGAAGTATTTCATTTGATTTACCAAAAAACCAATCAAATGTAATCAAAGTAATTGGTGTAGGTGGAGGCGGAAGCAATGCTATAAACCACATGTTTAAACAAGGAATTAAAGGAGTAGACTTTATTGTTTGTAATACTGATTCTCAGGCATTACAAAGCAGTTCAGTTCCTAATAAAATTCAGCTAGGTGTGAACTTAACTGAAGGACTGGGTGCAGGAGCAAATCCTGACGTGGGTCAACAATCAGCTATAGAAAGTATCGCTGAAATCGAAAAGATGTTGGACCGCAATACTAAGATGGTTTTTATCACTGCAGGAATGGGTGGTGGTACCGGTACAGGGGCTGCGCCAGTAATTGCACAATTAGCTAAAGAAAGAGAAATTCTTACTGTAGGTATTGTAACACTTCCATTCTTATTTGAAGGTAAAGTTCGTCAAGAGCAAGCTAAAATAGGAATCGAGAAATTACGCAAACAGGTAGATTCCTTAATTGTTATCAACAACAATAAATTAAGAGAAGTATACGGAAATCTGGGTTTCAAAGCTGGGTTTTCAAAAGCGGATGAGGTTTTGGCTACTGCGTCCAGAGGAATTGCAGAAGTTATAACACATCACTATACTCAAAATATCGATTTACGTGATGCTAAGACAGTTTTGTCTAATAGCGGAACTGCGATAATGGGATCGGCTGTTTCCGAAGGTGAAAACAGAGCTAAAGAGGCGATTGTGTCTGCTTTAGATTCTCCTTTACTAAATGATAATAAAATCACAGGTGCCAAAAACGTATTGTTGCTCATCGTTTCAGGTTCTAATGAAATCACTTTAGATGAAATAGGGGAAATTAATGACCATATTCAAAATGAAGCGGGTCACAATGCCAATATTATTATGGGTGTTGGTGAAGACGAAACATTAGGTGATGCCATTGCAGTTACTATTATTGCAACGGGATTTGATATTGAACAACAAAACGGAATTGTAAATACAGAGCCAAAAAAAATAATTCATACATTAGAGGATGAGCAAAGAAGTGTTCATAATCTATCACAGAATACAGTAGCGGCATTTGATTTAAATGCTGAGAAAACGGTTTCAAATTCTGATGATAGAGTTGTTTTTGATTTAGTAGAAGACGATGAAACTCCAGAAGCTATTGTTCCTGTTGCAGGAAACGAAGACGTGATGGCAATGTCTGAGTTTATTAAGAACTTAGATGTTACATTCGAAATCGTTTCTCCTATTAAGGATATTGATTTCACTTTTACTTCTCCAAAAGCGGCAGAAGTAAAAGAAGTACAACAGCCTAAAGCGGTAGAAAGACAAGAACAAACTACTTTCTCTTTTGATTTGCCAATACACAAACCTGAACCAGTACAAAAAGTGGAAGAGGATAAAGTATTGTTTGAAGTGACTAACGAAACACGTGAGATTAAGGTAAATCAACCAGTTCAATTTGTGCCTGTGACTGAAGTAACAGACAAAGGAATTATCAAATATTCTCTTGAAGAGTATATGGACGCTGAGGATAATTTTTCGACATCTAAACCAGTAGCAAAAGTAGTGGAAGAAGTCATTCCTGCAGAGTTAAATATTACAATGAAGCAAGTTGATAAGACTACAGAGGCGCCTTCTAGATTCGAGGAAATTTCTCCTATGGAAATGACAATTGAAGAAACTTTGAAGCTTAGAGCTGATGAGAGAAGAAAGAAACTAAAAGAATTCAATTATAAGTTTCATAACAATGTTTCTAAAATTGATGAGTACGAAAAAGAACCTGCCTATAAAAGATTAGGGATAGATATTTCAAATACACAGTCAAACAATACAAATTCGAGAATCTCAGTTGGGACTGATAGCAACAACGATTTACAGTTGCGTTCTAACAACTCTTTTTTACATGACAATGTAGATTAACATTCACATAAACCAATATGATTTAACCCGAAAATTGAATTTAATTTTCGGGTTATTTTTTTTATCTTCGCACACACAATGTGGGGTTTTATTTTATGAGCCTAAATCCTGCTGTCGTTTCAAGCTTTTTCTCAAAAATGCTTTTTTCAAAGTCCTTAAAAGAGCTTCCTTTGGTCGCTTTTTAAGTTCAAGAAAAAACGCAATTTCTCATAAAAGGCTTTTCACTACCATCAGGGGCAAATAAAAAGAGCTTTTTGCACAAATGACTAATAAGTAAACTAAGCAGCATTGCTTAATCAAATAAAAACAAAAATGAGTTTATCATTACAAATCATGGACGATATTAAAACTGCCATGAGAGCTAAAGACACAGTAGCTTTAGAAGCTTTAAGAGCGATTAAATCTGAAATTCTTTTAGCCCAGACAGCTTCAGGTTCAAAAGAAGAAATCTCTTCAGCAGACGAGATTAAATTACTTCAAAGATTAGTAAAAACCCGTAAGGACAGTGCTAAAATTTTCACGGAGCAAAACCGTATGGATTTAGCTGAACCAGAATTGGCACAAATCGCAGTAATTGAAAAATTCTTGCCCGCGCAATTGAGCGAAGCAGAAGTAGAAGTGGTGATTGCAAAAATCATTGCAGAAACAGGTGCTTCAGGCATTGCTTCTATGGGAAAAGTGATGGGATTAGCATCAGCTCAACTTGGAGGAACTGCCGAGGGAAAAACAATCTCTGCAATTGTAAAGAAACTTTTAGTTTAAGATATAGTTGCTGAATTTGGAAAATAGGTTAAAAGGTTTTAGTTCAAAAATCAACAATCGTTAATCCAAAATCAGCAATTGATTAGGCTGCGTAGTTCAACTGGATAGAATATCAGATTTCGACTCTGAGGGTTGCAGGTTCGAACCCTGTCGCGGCCACTAACCCCTATTATTAAAGTCGCTTGGATTATACTGAAAATGTATTGCCTAGCGCCTTCGGTACTTCGTGAAGTATTGAAATAAATCTCAAATGTATTACTATAGTAAAAAAAGAGTGTTTACTTCCCACAAAACTACCTAATGAATTTTAGTGGGAAGTTAACATTGAAAACATTAAGCAAAGACGATTACATTCGCGCCGATGGCACTTGTGTCTTATTCATGCAAATCTTTCTAAGCGGATATATTTTTAGTATCTTTATTATGTATTGGTTGCTAGTTAGTCAAATGTAGTATTTTGTTTATTTAAATTAAATTTTAGCACACTAAAGTTTACTTTAGTAGTATTATTTATATTAATTACAAATACTATGTATAACGAAAAACTAAGATTATTTTTTAAAAAAGAAGGGATTTCACAGAAAGAAGCATCGGATAGACTGGGCCATGCTCCAGCCATGATGAGTAGATTCTTAAGTGGAGTAAGTGTATTTGATGTAAAATTTATAGTAGCTTTAGTTCGCGAGTTTCCACACATTGACTTAAACTATATTTTTAGTGATCAGGAAAATGATACAGCAAAAGAGTCAGCTTCAAACATTACTACTGATTTAAACGAAACAGATCTAGTAAAAGAATTAGGAATAATACAGGAGAAACTATCACATATCAAAAACATTTTGTCAGACAAAGGGCCAATTACAAAATAGATTTTATTTTGTTTACTTCCCATAAACTACCCAACACATTTTAACAATGCTTATATCTATGGACTTCACAAGCTTTAAAGAAACCCTGTCGCGGCCACATTTAATAACGCAAACTCTTTATTAGTAAGGGTTTGTGTTTTTTGTTTTTTAAATCTAGTCAGTATTTAGTCAGTAATTGTGATAAACCTTAAAAAAACCTTTTTTTCAATATAAATCAGTCAATTAATTTAATCTGTAAATAGATTAATCTTTATTTGAATTATGCGTAAAAAGAAATTGCCTTATATCGTTAGATACATTCGATACAATTTGAATTGTATTTTAATTTATTGTTTCGTATTGTGATTGAAGAGGATAATTTTACAAAACAGTTTAAAAACCGTAATAATTGAAACTCTACACCTTTTAAGTCTTTCAGAAGTGGAGCAGTACAATGCGGCTTGGTCTATGGGTGTTCAAGTAGTTAGCAATATCAAAGACGATATAGCCATTAATCTTTATGTAATTAATGACTCTTACTGTAAGATGTATTATGATATGAAGACAAATAAAATCCTCTACAAACAGAGTTTTAGAAAAGGGGCTCGGTTAGATAAATACCTTGACAAGATTAAAATAAAAAAGGCGTTCCGTTATGGTTCGCCTTTCTTGTTTAAACAGGTAATATTATTTGTGTTGGTAGCAATACGTATCTCCCTCTTCAGAAACGCAATGTAAACATCGTGTTCCAGTACTCTTAGCAGTTGCAGAACATTGTGCCCACTTACACTCAACGGTTTCGGTATTTTTTTTGGTGATTTGTACTTCAGGATTTATTATGTTATTGGAAGTAAAGCCTAGAAGACCAAAAGATAATACTAACGTAAATAATATTTTTTTCATTTTTTTTGTTTAGATTATTAATATTTCAAACGTAACCTTTTATAACTACCCCTACAATACCCACTTTTAGTGGTATTTAGATTAAAATAATCATTCTGTATTCGAAGTATGTGTAAAAAGAAACTACCTTATTTTATGAGGTACATTAGATAATCTCTGAACTGTGTCTTTAATTTATTTTTTTGCTATTTCAGTGGAGTTCTTTAAGATGTGTGTTAAGTGTTTAAGGGTGCGGGTTTAAATCCTTTCGTGGCCAATAAAATGAAAGTAACAAATGAAAGATAAGTTTTGCCATTTTGTTGCTGATTTGTTTTTAAAATGTAATAGTTTTGAAGATGCAACACCACAAAGAAAGTAAAGATGATTAGTGTTATTCAATTTTTTCTAATTGCTCTGCTTGGCATTATTGTCGTCATATTAATTGTCGAACCAGTATATGTGCTAATTTTTAATAAACCACTCTATATTCATTGGTATCCGTTTAAGCGAAAACTTAGTCCTAAACAACGAGCTGTGTTAAGCAAGGAAAGTGTTTTTTACCAAAATTTGTCAGCTAAGAAGAAGCTTTTTTTTGAACATCGTACGGCTACTTTTATCGCTAAATATGAATTTTTTGGAAAAGGTGATTTTATTGTAACAGAGTATAGCAAAGTTGTAATCGCTGCTACATATGTAATGTTGACTTTTGGGATGCGGCATTATTTGATTGCCGTTTTTAATAAAATAATCATTTATCCTGAACCTTATTTATCTACAATACGTAATGAGTACCACAAGGGCGAATTTAATCCACGATTTAAAGCTGTGGTTTTCTCATGGAAAGACTTTCAGGAAGGATATTATTGCGATAATGACAATCTAAACTTAGGGATACATGAGTTTGCTCATGCTCTGTATTTTCATGGATTGAAGAGCAGGGATCAAAGCGGTATTGTTTTTTCGAGTACTTATGTTAAAATACAAGAATACTTAGTACAACCTAAGATACTGGAGCAGGTTATTTCCTCTAATTACTTCAGGATTTATGCTTATACAAACCAAGTGGAATTTTTGGCCGTGATTTTAGAACATTTCTTCGAAACACCTCATGTTTTCAAGAAAGAGTTCCCGGAGCTTTATAATTATGTTAGAGAGATGATTAATTTCGACGAAAAAGATTCTAATTCCTAAAATTCAGGTTTTTAGAAAGATATCTACACCCTTACTAATTGTGAAATTATTGATCGCTATCGATTTTTGATTGTGGCAGTTTGTTGTGATTTGCGTTTTTAGTTGTAAATTTAAGTTTAATTAAAAACGATGATGTCATGAAACAGAATGTACCAGTGTCCGTAATTATGACTAAAAATATAATCAAGCTGAATCTTTCGGATGATTTAACCAAAGCCGAGGCCTTATTTAAAAAGCATAACATTAGGCATATTCCAGTTGTCAATGAATACAAAATAGTAGGGTTACTCAGTTATACTGATTTGCTTCGAGTGTCTTATGCTGATGCGGTCGATAGCGAGGAACAGCATGTGGAGTCTATTGTATTTAATATGTTTTCTGTGGGACAGGTAATGGCCAAAGATATAATTGTGATTTCTCCAGAAACCACTATAAAAGAAGCTGCTGAAATCTTATCTAAAAATGAATTTCATGCATTGCCCGTGTCTGATAATGAGGCATTGGTTGGTATCGTTACGACTACAGATTTAATAAAATATTTAGTGGAGCAATACAAAGAAGAAATATAAAAGAAATTCCCGTACTGAACTTCTAGCACGGGAATTCTTTTTGTTTTATAAAAAACCATTGTTTTAAATGGTTGTCAACTTTTTCAAATTGGCAATAGTTTCGGTAGGGTTTTCAGCCTTAAACACATAACTTCCGGCTACTAGAACATCTGCTCCAGCTTCTACAAGTTGTTTTGCATTTTTATTGGTAACACCACCGTCAATTTCAATAATAGTATTGGCTCCTTTTCGCTTGATAAGTTCTTTTAATTTTCTTACTTTATCATAAGTGTTTTCTATGAATGATTGTCCGCCAAATCCAGGATTCACACTCATGATACAAACTAAGTCAATGTCATTAATAACATCTTCTAATAAGTCAACACTAGTATGCGGATTTAAAGCAACTCCAGCTTTCATTCCTTCGGCTTTAATCGCTTGCAATGTTCTATGTAAATGGGTACATGCTTCATAGTGTACACATAAGATATTTGCTCCTAGGTCGGCAAAAGTTTTAATGTAGCGATCTGGGTCGATAATCATTAAATGGGCATCTATTGTTTTTTTTGCATGTCGTGAAATAGCTTCAAGTACTGGCATTCCAAAAGAGATGTTAGGTACAAAAACTCCATCCATGATATCAATGTGGAACCAATCTGCTTCACTATTATTAATCATTTCTATATCCCGTTGCAGGTTAGCAAAATCGGCAGCCAAAACTGAAGGTGCAATAAGTGTATTTTTCATAGTAGTTGTAATAGGTGTTGTTTTTGCAAAGATAGTTTTTAAAAATAAAATCACTTTAAGATAAATAGGATTTTAAAATAATAAAATTTTGAAAAGGTATTAAAAGCAGTAAGGGTATTCAAAACAAATTTATGTTCTAAATACCCTTGCTGCTTTTTTATAAATTACAACTTATGTCTTATGGCAATTTGGATAAATTAAGTTTTTGTATATAAGTTTTTAATTCTTCTAATTGCATTTTATTGCCTTCGAGGCTCACCTGATATCTATCATTATAAATGAAAGTTATCGAAGAGCTCTTATCTGAATCAGGATTAGTGTCGTTTTCTGTTATGGATCTAACACCATTGATTACCTCTGTTTTTTTGGTTTTAGTACCCTCAATTGATTCTGTGTCCATGGCAATTGACATATGAGTCATTGCTATTAAAGCACTTCCTGATTCACCTGCTCCATCAAAAATAGAGATTTTTACATTCTTAGCATTACTGTCTCCATATGTTGCGTCAGAGGAGCTTAACCCAACCATTGAGGCATTACCTGCGTTAAAACTGCTTCTTTTCAGATTTCCTAATTCGTCAGTAAGCACTTGCTTAAATACTTCGTTAGAAACTGGTTTAATTTTTTTTAATTTTTCAGTTTGCTTTTCATACTCTTTCATCGAGTCAGCAGCTTTATTCAGTTTGTTAACATTTCGTACTGCTTCTATTAAACTAGGCTCTTCTTTTTTTACTTCATTATCTTTACAAGCAATTATACTTAGCAAAGTAAGAGCTACAATAAGTTTTTTCATGTCAAATTTTTTGGTTTTAAAATTTAAAGATATAAATTAATGTGTTTGATAGTAGTGTTATCTGTTAATTTATTTTTATCTAATTGTTGTGTTTGTATATGGAATTACTGTACTCTGTCTTTGTTTTGGAAGGATTTCAATCAGCTTAATTCTCAAAATTCGAGATTAAAAAAATGGAGGCAGTGCACTTGTAATGTTGAATAGGGGGGTGAGAGTCTAAAAAAATAGTTTAAAATAAAAAACTCCAGACTCGATACTGAAAGTAGAATAGAGCGAAGCTAAACCCGAGCGATAGCGAACTGACCGCGAGTTTTATTTCCCTAAAAAATAAAACTCCGGATACCCGAGAGTTTAGCTCTAACAGACCGAGAGTTTTACTCATAAAAAGTAAAATTCCGGTAATCAGTCGGAGTTTCAATCATCACACGAGGAGCGAAAGCGACGAACTGGCGAAGCAATCAAAAAAGGTGATTTTTTGATTGATGAAAATAAAAAACTCCGGTAATCAGCCGGAGTTTCAATCATCAATCAAAAAACGAACAGTCAATCAAACTGTTGTTCATTTTGAATTAAAATGTTTAATAGTTTAAAGATTTTAATTGGGGAATATTTTTAACCTAGGTAGGTTTTTAGTATTTTACTTCTAGAAGTATGTTTCAGTCTACGGATTGCTTTTTCCTTGATTTGACGCACACGCTCACGTGTTAGGTCGAAAGTCTCTCCAATTTCTTCAAGAGTCATTGGGTGTTGGTCACCAAGTCCAAAGTACAAACGAACTACATCAGCCTCTCTTGGAGTCAATGTTTCTAATGAACGTTCGATTTCAGTACGTAAAGATTCGTGGATTAATTCTCTATCTGGATTTGGAGATTCACCTGAACGTAATACATCGTAAAGGTTAGAATCTTCTCCTTCAACAAGAGGTGCATCCATTGATAAGTGACGACCAGAGTTTTTCATAGACTCTTTTACGTCATTTACTGTCATGTCAAGTTCTTTTGCAATTTCCTCAGCAGAAGGTGGACGCTCGTTAGATTGCTCTAATAAGGCATACATTTTGTTGATTTTATTGATAGAACCAATTTTATTTAAAGGCAAACGAACGATACGAGATTGTTCTGCCAAAGCTTGTAATATTGATTGACGAATCCACCATACAGCGTAAGAGATGAATTTAAAACCACGAGTTTCATCAAAACGTTGAGCCGCTTTGATAAGACCTAGATTTCCTTCGTTAATTAAATCAGGAAGTGTTAATCCTTGATTTTGGTATTGTTTTGCTACCGAAACAACGAAACGTAAATTTGCTTTTGTTAATTTTTCAAGGGCTTTTTGATCCCCAGCTTTAATCTTTTGTGCTAATTCTACTTCTTCGTCAGCGGTAATAAGGTCAACTTTTCCAATTTCTTGTAAATATTTGTCTAATGAAGCAGTTTCACGATTAGTTACCTGCTTGGTGATTTTAAGTTGTCTCATGATTTTTGTGTCCTCAGTTTTTAAGTGTACAAGTAGTTATACGTATGAAGTTGCAAAAAAGTTACAAAAGAGTGAATTTATTTTACATTAAATGTTTCTTTAAGTGAAATTGCCTTTCCAGTTTCTGTAAAACCTTCAATGGTAACTTCAAATGTGCCTGTAACATCTGATGTGTAGAATGAAATCTCTTTGTTGAGATCAGCTGCAGGTATCCATGAAAGCTGATTTCTATAATCGGGAATTCTTTTATTTTTTTTGATATCTGAATAATCAATTTTATTGTACTGTTTTTTAATTGAAGGCCTTTGGGTTGATGGTTTCAAAATATAGTTTTCTTTTATATCACTTGTAAATTGATTGTTGGTCGTGGTAAAGCTGATTAACCCATTAAAAAAACGAGGGCCTATATAATATGTTCCCGCAATAACACTAATCTTATAGATATTTTTCATGTTGTAATTAAAGAGTTCGTTTACATTTTGCAAAAGCAGACCATCAATTAATACTAAGGCTGGCTCAGGTAATTGCGGATATATAGTATAATCATTTACATGTAAAGAGTAATTGTTGTTCTTATTCTTATAATATAGTTCTTTAGTGATCTCTGTGAGGTTTTCTTTTAATGTTGGAAATCGGGTGAAATCATCAAGGATATACTCTTTTGCAAGGGGGTAGTAAAATGGATTTGAATCATTTAGTGTGCTGATACTATCTTTACTTCTTTGATAATATGCGTTTTCAATCTGGTTTGTTATAGAGCGGTCTAATAATGTTTGTTTCAGGTTAGCTGATAAGGTAAAATCAGACTGAATACTTAATTTAGAATAGTCAGGGTTATTGGGTTTGTCAAGCTCAATGGTATAATTATCTGTATGTTCGTTTATTACCTGCATAACTATATTAGGATTATAGTAGGCCTTGTTTAGGTTAAAAATAAAATGCCCCGTTTGATCTGTTTCTACAATTTTAAAAGCAGCTGATTTTCCAGGCAGAGACAATGCAATAGTTATGTTTTGAAGATTGTCAGATTCTTTTACTGATACTACTCTTCCAGAAATCATTTCTCCGCGAAGTTCAGGTAGTATTATCTTTTTTTGAGCGTCTAGCTTATCTGGGTTTGTGGTAGCGGAGACTTTAGTAAATTCATTTGCAGTAGTCTGATTTACTGTAGGTAGTTCATCTACTTTTCTAACAGAAAGCGAATAACTTCCACTTTCGTTATTTATAATTGAAGGGGTGATTTTTACAGTAACTCGTTCTCTATTAGTATAAGTTTTTTTGTTTAGTTCTATTCCTCTTTTTTGACTTGCTGATGATTCTTGATAAATTGTATTTTTTGCAATTGTTAAGCTATCTGAATTTTTCTGACTTAGCTTATTTGTTGAAAAGCCAGTTTCATTTGTTTGATATGGATTTATAATTTTTATGTCTATTTGGAACATTTTTGAAACGGGTAAATTTAGCATCCAACTTGTATAGCCAATTAGTTTGTAATTCCCGGTCTGTAGAGTTGTAGGTATAAAGTAATCTCCTTCGCCCGTTGCGTCTTCTAGGAATATTTTGTCCTTAAATACAGAGTTATTATTGTTGTCTATAAGTTCAACATAGGCTAATTTGCTAACTAGGCTAGGCGTTTTATCTGTGGTTTTTATACAATAGAGCTTATAAAACAGGGTTTCACCAGAAACGAGTGTAGTTGTATTTATATGTATAAATAGTGTCTCATCTACGGTGATTACTTCTTGCGCTATAGTTAATTGTGTATTAATTAATACAAACAATAGGATTAGGTGCTTTAATTTGTCCAAAATGATGGTATTTTATTAGATGAAAATGATGTGCAATCTCCGCATTCTACAGGGGTTAAAATATAATTCGAGCTTTCATTAGAAATATAACTCATTAAGTTATTTTGGATGTTATAGATCATGCTAGGTCCTGAACAGTCAATTCCTCTAAAGCAGAAGAAAAATGGTATGTTATCACATTCAACAATGTAAGGAGGTTTTGGTTGGCTAGGGAATAAGTCATTGTAATTGAAAAAGATTCTTTTAGAAGAAGTAGATGCAACATCAAAATAGCCAATAACTTTGGTGTTAGAATCACTAATACATCTTATATTACCGGTTATTACACCTGGTTGTTTTGGAGATAAAACGCTTGAAGAGCTCGATATATCTCTCATCACTTTATGGAAATTATAAGCTTCTAAATTTTCTACGTATTGTTTAACTAAGATGCTATATCTTTCTCCTATGATATAATTATTTTGATTTATGAATCTAATTGGGAGGTTTACTCTGTCTTCTGTTTGGTCATTTGTATTTAGTAATATAATATCTGTTGAGTTTTTAGTTAAATAACAAATCCTTGTATTTATTGAGTTGGGGATCAGTTGTATAGATTCGGGTCCAGTTGCTGTTAGTTTCAATGAGGACCATCTTGGCGCTACAATTTTATATGTTTCTTCATATTCATAGCGGTAATATTTTGAAGTGTTTGTAGGGTCGTAACTGTTAACATTAATTTGGACACCAATTTCATTGTCTTTATTTGTAGTAATGGTTGGGATAATGCTTCCTATGGGAGTGACCGTTGTTAGAGTTTCTGGAGTCGATTGATATACTTTACCGTCAGTAGTTTTAATTTCTAAGGTATATTCTCTATTGGGCAAAATTTGAAAAACAGATTGGGATATGTAAATGCCAGATTTTTCATTAAATTTATATTGGTTATCGAGATTGTCTTTAAGGATGACTATGGCATCTTTTTCGGTTTGCACTCCATCATCTTCAAATCGAGCAGTTTTAGAAATTTTTATTTCTTGATTTTTAAGTTCATTTGTTAAAGTAGCCTCGACGACAATTGCTTCTTCGTATGTATTAGTTAGTAAGGGGTATGTTTCAGTACAGCTACTAATAATGGTTACTAATAGAAGTAACAATAATATAGGTTTAAGGTTGTATATTTTCATTTCTTTAAAATCGTTTGATGATTAAAATTTAAAATTATAAGTAATACTTGGTACAGGTATTGAAAAAATAGATGTTTTATATCCTTTTATCTCCCCGTTTTTGTCAGTATTAAAATAAATTGAATACGGATTACTTCTTCCTAAAACATTATAGACGGATATATTCCAAAAACTATGCGCTAGCTTTTTTATTTTATGATTCCCTTCGATATTTATACCTATATCTAGACGGATGTAATCAGGGATTCGGTATTGATTTCTGTCACTGTATAAAGTGTAGTCTGAGTTGCCATAATGGAAGGTTCCTATGGGATAGGTTATTGGTCTTCCGGTTTGGTATAAAAAGTTAGTCGATAAGCTATAACGTTTTGTGAATTTATAATTTAAAACGGCACTTAAATCATGAGGCTTGTCAAAATTGGCAGAAAAGTAGTTGCCATTGTTTACTGTTTCAGAGCTAAACTCACTGTCAAGTTGGATAAAAGTTCGAGAGTAGGTATATCCAATCCACCCATTTAAACGGCCTAATTGTTTTTTTAATAAAAACTCAACTCCATAGGCTCTTCCTTTACCCTGCAACAACTCTGTTTCAACATTTTGGTTTAATAATAATTGAGCACCCACTTTATAATCAAGAATGTTTTCAGACGTTTTATAATAGCCTTCTAAGCTAAGTTCAATATCGGCAGTATTTATGTTTTTATAAAGTCCTAGCGAAAATTGTTTTGCGCTTTGTGGTTTGACATTGGTGTCAGATAATTTCCAAGTATCGGTTGGTGATTGAGTAGTATTGCTTGATAGAAGATGGATGTATTGTCTGGTCATGTCATAACCTGCTTTAATCGAAAAGTCATCAGTGATAAAGTAGCGTGCTGCTAAACGGGGCTCTATTCCGCCATAGGTTTTTATAAACTCATTATTATTGTAATGTTTAGTTCCTATTGCTGTTTCATCACTCAAAGGTAGACCTTGCTGATATATATTTACATCTGCTTCTCCCATGGAGGCATAAAAAGAATATCTTAATCCTAAATCGATTAGTAATTTTTTACTTATTTTATAACTGTCAGATAAATAAATGGCAGATTCTAATGCCTTTTCTTTTGCAATGTCTGTCGAAATCAAAGTCGCATCTGGATTTGTGGGATGTTGATAACCTGGAGAGATATTATATAATTTAATTGATATTCCGTAAGAAATTGTGTGTTGTTTGTTAAGGGAATAATTGAGTTTTAACATCAATTGTGATTCATTTACTTTGTATCCAAAATCAAAATCGTTGGTGTTGTTTGAGTTGTAGTCAATATTAAACTTGTATTCACTATTTGTAAAAATTAATGCAGCTTTGTTTCTCTTGTTAAAATCATGGTCCCATTTTACAGATGCAAGTCGATTACTGTATTTATAAACAGAATCAGAACTAATGCTAAAACGGTCATGACTATAGTAAAGAGTTGTCTCAAGGGAATTGTTTTCATTGAGAGTATTGTTGTACTTAAGAATTCCGTCATAAAAACCAGCTTGACTGTTTTTTAAATCTTCATCGTCTAAAGATTTTAATATCCAATCAGAGTAGGTGGCCCTTGCTCCAAGAAGAATACTAGACTTCCCTTTTGTTATAGGAGTACCAATAGTTAGATTTGATGTTATAGGACCTATGGCTCCTTCACCAGAGAATTTATCTGGATCGCCATTTTTTGTTGTAATATCGAATACTGAAGATAATCTACCTCCAAACTCTGCTGGAATACTTCCTTTATAGATTTCAGCTTTTCGAGCTGTATAGGGATTTATAGCAGAGAAAAATCCTAAAAAATGTTGCGGATTATACATTACTGCATCATCTAATAGAATTAAGTTTTGGTCTTCTTTTCCTCCTCTTACATTAAATCCAGCAGAACCTTCTCCAGTAGTTTTTATTCCAGGGAAAGTAGTTGCTATTTTTAAAATATCTCGTTCTCCCAGTATTAGTGGAACATTTTTCATAGCTACTAAATCGATGGAAACCAGTCCTGAAATAACAGTTTCTGTAGTTTTTGCCCTTCCGTTTTTTACTATTACTTCATCTAATAAGTTGGTGTCTTCTTGAACTTCTATGTCAAGCAATCCATCATTATAAACCATTACTGTTTGCGTAATTTTTTTGTAGTTTATTGATTTTATCTCTATAATATTAATACCTATCGGGACTTGTAATGTATAATAGCCTTGATTGTCACTTGTAGCACTTATATTTTTCCCTTTTATGTTTATGTAGACATTTGGCTCAGGTTTATTAGTAGCTCCATTTTTTATATATCCAGATATGTTGCAAGATGTCTTGTCTGTTATGTCAGATTCTTTACCGATAAATTTAATAGATGCGTTTCTTTTTGAACCAAAATTCTTAATTGAATCATATTGCTTATAAAATATTGGGTTTTGGAACCCTTTGTCACTCGCTTTGTCTGAGCTACTTGAATTTGAAGTAGCAAAATAGTTTGACGGTAGACTATCGTGAATTCGGTTATTGTTTGTTAATATTATTTTCTGGTCAAGAATCAGAAAATTAATATTTGTAGTGCTAAATGTTTTATCCAGTAACTCTTCGATAGAAATGTTAGTATAGCTGGCAGTTACTAATTCCTTATTTGCTTGGATCCATTCTGGTTTAAAGTAAAATTTGTAAGAGGACGAATTTTCAATAGTTTGAATGATGGTTGTCGAGTCAGAATTTTTAAATTCAAATGAGAATTTATCTTTTGTTTCCTGAGCAAGGACTATTTGATTGGAAATCAGAATGAATATTATTAACAGCAGTTTTCTCATTGGTTTATTTGGTTGTATTGGTTTGAGAAATATTAATATATTTCATTAGATTTATCATAAATTGACTGTAGTCAGCTATTTTTAAATTTCTATGCGTTGAGTAAAAATCATTAATTCCTTTTTTTTGGTGTGAAAAGATTTTTATGATATCGTTTTTGCTGTCTGTGTTGTAAAAAACATTTTCAAAGGAGATGAAAAATTGATTGTCTTCTGGAAAATTATAATACACTCCATCATCATTTATTCTTTTAGCAAGTTTTTTTTGATGTTTTATATAAAAGTTGAAATTGTCATTAATCCTTTCTAGTTGATAATAGCCGGTCGTTAATTGAGCTAAGGAAGATTCATTTTGATTGATTTTAACGAAGTTTTTATTATTGAGATAAAAAGAGTCTATTTTATCTTGTATGAGGGTTATACCAATATGTTCAGACTCTCCGTAGGGATTTAATATTAGTTCATCTTTGTAAATATTATATTTAATATTTACGTTGTAGTAATTTTGTCCCTCATAATTGATGTTACCAATAGTGTATTTATTAGTAACAAGGTACATGTTATTTGTTCCAATTGTTTTATAATTATCGGTATAGAACGGTCCATTATTTATATCTAAATTTTCCCGGCCTACTATGTTGTCAAACCAATTGTGTAGCGATTCTTCTTGGTTTGTCTGACTATTTGCTATAAAAGTATTACAAATTAGAGATAATAAGAAAACAGAACGTAATCGATTTAGGAATTTTAAAATTGCCATACGTATTTTTAATTTGTTGAAAAGAAAGGTTTTTAACAAATATATAAGTATTTTCGGAATTTTGTGATATTTTTTATTTCTTTTTTTTAAAACAAAAACCCCATTTCAAATGAATGAAATGGGGTTTTTTATAAATAAACCTTTAGTAAACTAAGATCTGATTACTCTTTTCTTTCCTCACGTGGAGGTCTTGGCAAAAGTGCTTTTCTTGACACTTTTTCTTTTCTTGTTTTTGGATCCATACCTAAGTATTTCACTTGAAAAACATCGCCCATGTTGACAACGTCAGAAACATTTTCTGTACGTTCCCATGCTAGCTCAGATACGTGAAGCAATACTTCATTTCCTGGAGCTTCTAGGTATTCTACTACTGCACCAAAATCAAGCATTTTGATTACTTTCACATCATATGCTTCATTCATTTGTGGTTTGAAAGTGATCGACTTAATTTTAGCCAATACTGCTTCAATTCCAGCAGGATCTGTTCCTAGAATTTCAATAACTCCTTCTTCAGTAGTTGGATCTTCATTGATAACAATTGTTGTTCCAGTTGTTTTTTGTAATTCTTGAATCACTTTTCCACCAGGTCCAATTAATGCTCCAATAAAAGCATTAGGAATTCTTCTAGTAATAATTTTTGGAGCGTAAGCTTTAACATCGTCTTTTGGAGTTGCCAAAGTTTCGATTAGTTTTCCAAGGATATGTAAACGACCATCACGAGCTTGCGCTAATGCTGCTTCCATAATCTCGTATTTCAAACCGTCAATTTTGATGTCCATTTGACAAGCTGTAATTCCTACAGAAGTACCAGTTACTTTAAAGTCCATATCTCCTAAGTGATCTTCATCACCAAGAATATCAGACAATACAGCATAACGATCTCCGTCAGTAATTAATCCCATAGCGATTCCAGAAACTGGACGAATCATTTGAATACCAGCATCCATCAAAGATAGAGTTCCAGCACAAACTGTTGCCATAGAAGAAGAACCGTTAGATTCTAAGATTTCAGAAACCACACGGATTGTATAAGGACAATCAGCAGGAATCATATTTTTTAACGCTCTTTGCGCTAAGTTTCCGTGACCTACTTCTCTTCTTGAAGTTCCTCTTAAAGGACGAGCTTCACCAGTTGAGAAAGGAGGGAAATTATAGTGCAAGTAGAATTTTTCTTCACCTTGTTGAGATGGAGAGTCAATTTGGTTAGCTTCTCTAGATGTTCCTAAAGTTGCTGTAGCCAATGCTTGAGTTTCTCCACGTGTAAACAATGCAGATCCGTGTACAGATGGTAAGTAATCTACTTCACACCAGATATCTCTGATCTCTGTAGTTTTTCTTCCGTCTAAACGTGTTCCTAAATCTAAGGTTACGTTACGAACTGCTTCTTTGTTAGTTTTCTTGAAGTATTTAGAAACTAATTCTCCATCTACTGCTAATTCTTCTTCAGTAAATAAAGCTTTAACTTCTTCTTTCACTTCGTCAAATGCCGCTGTACGTTCTTGTTTAGAAGAACCTTTGCTTGCAATAGCGTAGATTTTATCGTAAGATGCTGCTTTTACTTTAGCGTAAATAGCTTCATCTTCTCTTTCTCCTTCGTATGTACGAACTTCTTTTTTACCAAAAGCAGCTTGCAAACGCAGTTGAGCCGAAATTTGGTTTTTGATATGTCCGTGAGCAAATTTAATTGCTTCTACCATTTCTGCTTCAGAGATTTCTTTCATTTCACCTTCTACCATTGCGATAGAATCCATAGAAGCTCCAATCATCATATCGATGTCAGATAATTCTAATTGAGCACGGCTTGGGTTGATGATGAATTGTCCATCAACTCTACCAACTCTAGCTTCAGAAATTAATGTTTCAAAAGGAATGTCAGATAATGCTAAAGCTGCTGATGCTGCTAAACCTGCTAATGCATCTGGCATTACATCTTCGTCATGAGACATTAACTGAATCATAACTTGCACTTCTGCATGGTAGTCATTTGGGAAAAGCGGACGTAAAACACGGTCTACTAAACGCATTGTTAATACTTCGCTATCACTTGGTCTTGCTTCTCTCTTGAAGAAACCACCAGGAAAACGTCCTGCTGCAGCAAATTTTTCGCGGTAATCTACCGTTAAAGGTAAAAAGTCAATACCAGGACTTGCTTTTCTTGAAGATACAACTGTACCTAAAATAACAGTTTTTCCTATTCTTATTAATACAGATCCGTCAGCTTGTTTGGCTAGACGACCTGTCTCGATTGTGATGTTTCTTCCATCACCTAAATCGATAGTTTCTACAAATAATTGTGGAATCATAAATTTAATTTTTTAGTTAAACATGGGTTTTAGTTGTGTTGTAGTTGTTGTTTTGCGTAGTTAATGCCTAAAACCCAATGAAAAACCAAACTTTTTTTATTATTATATATAAAACAAAAAGAGGCACTCTCGCGCCTCTTTAATGTATTGATTATTTTCTGATACCCAATACTTTGATAATCTCACGATATCTGTTGATTTCTTTCTTTTTCAAGTAATCCAACAAAGATCTTCTTTTTCCAACTAGCAATACTAGTGAACGCTCTGTGTTATAATCGTGACGATTTTTTTTCAAATGTTCTGTTAGGTGGCTAATCCTGAAAGTGAACAAAGCAATTTGAGCTTCTGATTTTCCTGTGTTTGTTTTTTCTCCGTGTTTTGCGAAGATTTCTTCTTTAATCTCTTTAGTTAAATACATTCCAATATTTGTTTAATGATTTTTATGTATGTCTCACAGCTATTGTAAGACGGGTGCAAAAGTACTATTTATTTTGGAGAAATCTAAAACAAATTTAATAATTAATATTATTTTGCAATTGTAATAGGAAGGGAGTAGAGAACTCTTACAGGTATTCCTCTGGTTATTCCCGGAATCCATTCTTTGTAATTATTTAAAACTCTAGTTGCCTCTTCATCTAACCCGTAGCCAAGGCCTCTTATAATTTTGACTTCAACGATACTGCCATCCGTTTCAATTACAAATGTTAAGTATATTTTTCCATAAACTGTGTTTCGAGCAACTTTTGGAATTCTCATTGTTCTTCCAATATAGCTATAGAAATTTTTTATTCCTTTTTTTGGTACAGGAGCTTGGTAAACTGTTTTATAAGTGTGTTCGATATTTGATGAGTCAATACTTGTTCCTGATATTAATTTGCTGTTTTCATAGCTTTCGACGTAAGTATAGTTTGGTTTTTTGCTGCGTCCTTTCCAAATTCCATCATGAAATCCATTTTTTATTTTTCCACTTTCGAAAAATCCATCATTTAAATCTTCATAATCTCCATTGCCATCAATGACTGTTTGAACATTTTCTGTATTCCAGAATTGATTAACTTTAGAATCGGAGCTAGTTTCTTTTTGATTTTCTGGATATTGAATTTCAGATTTGGTTTGTCCGTTCTCATACCATTTGTACTGTTTTCCGCTTGGTCTAGATTTTATATAATTTGAAACTGTTTTTTTATTGCCGTTTTCATAGTAATATACAAACTGTCCCTCTTTTATTAAATAGTCTTTATTGCTAGATGTTCCAGCCATTTCTAAAGCTCCTGACTTATAATAATTAAGAATTTTGTAAGTATTCTTGTCAGTATAATAGTCTTTTATAATTCTATAATAGCTATAATTATCTTCTGTTGATTCTTTCCAGATAGAATCATAGTAAACAATTTTACTAACTGGAGTTTGTGAGGATGATAAAAGGGGAATTAAAAATAATAAAGCGGGATGTAAATTTGATTTCATAAATGTTTTTAATAAAGAAATAAATTTAATACTATTAGTACAACTTAGCAATTTCTTTATTTACAGATTCTAAAAAGCGTTCGTCAGCTTCAGTGAATGGATCAATAACATGACTATCTATGTCGATTTGACCAATATTCTCTCCGTTTACAAACAAAGGGACTACGATTTCTGATTTTACCGTAAAACTGCAGGCAATATAATTGTCTTGAGCCGCAACATCTGGAACGACAAAATTGTCATTAGAAACTGCAACTTGTCCGCAAATTCCTTTTCCGAAAGGGATTACTGTATGGTCCGTTTCTGCTCCTACATAAGGTCCCAGATGAAGTGTTTGGGTTTCTTGGTTTGCAAAGTAAAACCCAACCCAGTTGTAATATTCTACATTGTCCTTTAATAGTTGACAAACGGATAAGAGTTTTTCGTCTCTAGAAAGACTAGTATTTAATGTAATTGCAGTTACCTTTGGTTGTAATTCCTGAAATGTCATATTTTCTGATTTTTATACAAAAGTATTTAAAGTCCCGTTTAAAAATTATATAAATTTGTTAAAAAATAGATTTTGAAAAAACATTTTATTCGTTACAAACCTTTCTTACTTTTTTTGAGCAAGTTTTTTTTTACTTTTATAATTCTTACAGTGCTGTACCAAGTTTTTTTGAGTAGTTTCGAAGATAATAGGACTGATTCTGTTACTAAATCAGTAGCGAGAAATACGGAACAGTTGTTGGGCTTATTTCATACTGATATAACTATAGAAGAAAATACAGAGGAAACATTTATTAAATTAATTTATAATAATAGGTACGTTGCCCGGATGATAGAAGGGTGCAATGCTATTAGTGTTATTATTTTATTTATTGCATTTGTTGTTTCATTCTCAGGAAAGTTGAAGCCTACTTTACTTTTTATTTTTGGTGGAAGTGTAGTGATTTATATATTAAATGTGATACGAATTGCTTTACTGACGGTCTTAATTTATTATTTTCCAAAGCAAGAATCTTTGCTACACGGCGTGTTGTTTCCTCTATTTATTTATGGCGTAGTTTTTATCTTGTGGGTAATTTGGGTGCGTAAATTTTCATTATATGCTAAAAAAGATGCTGTTGCATAAGTTAAGAATTGTTTTGGGGTTAGTGTTTGTCGTTTTGCTCGCTGTGGTGCGGGCTTACGAATACCAATTGTTTTACGACCCTTTTTTGAATTATTTTAAAAGTGATTTTAATACTTTGCCATTACCTTCTTTTGATTCTTTTCAGTTAACTATGGGACTGCTGTTTCGTTACGGGTTAAACACAGCTTTGTCGCTAGGTTTAATTTATGTACTTTTTAAAGATAGTGGGATGATTAAGTTTGCTTCGATGCTGTATGCCTTTTTCTTTCTAGTTTTAGTTTCCTTATTCTACATCATAATTTATTTCTATGGGGCTCATAATAATCTGATGCTTTTTTATGTCCGCCGATTTCTTATTCAGCCTATTTTTGTGATTTTGTTTATCCCAGCATTTTATTTTCAAAAGCTAAGTAGATAGTTTTGTTGATTCTTATAAAAATTAAAAATCTGCAAATATTTTAAAGCATCTTAAGTTAGATTTTTTTAAATATTTGCAGATCCTCACACAATTGATGTGTTTTAATTATCTATTTCTTTGCTTTCCAGTAATGCCTTAAATCTAATGTATAAGGATATTCAGGATTAATAAGCTCTATAGGAGTGTCAGGTTTAAGTTCTGATTTAGATTCTACTAAAAATCTAGAAGTCGCGGCTTGATTTGATATTGCTTCTGTTCCTATTTCTGCAATAGTTGTAGAAGGTGTGTGGCCAAAATCCCAAAAACGGCTCATTTTTCTTGATTCTGCTTCAAAGCTATTTACAGGGTAGGTGTCAAAACTTCTTCCTCCAGGATGATTGACAAAATAAGTACAACCACCAATAACTTTATTATTCCAAGTATCAACTAAGTCAAAAACTAGCGGTACGTCAATACCAATATTTGGATGCAATGCGGATGGTGGATTCCAGGCTTTGTAGCGAATTCCAGCTACGTACTCTCCTTTTGTTCCTGTGCTCCTTAATGGAATTCTACATCCTTTACATAATAAGATATGGCGGTCAGGTACTATTCCAGAGACTTTAACTTGCAAACGTTCTAATGAAGAATCTACAAATCGTGAAGTTCCCGTGCTAGAAAGTTCTTCTCCAAGTACGTGCCAAGGCTCAATTCCTAATCGGATTTCTAATTGAACATTATCAATCGTAACATTACCATGATGTGGGAATCTAAATTCGAAAAATGGGTCAAACCAAGAAATGTCAAAGTTATATCCAGAATCTTTTAGATCGTTCACCACGTCAATCATGTCTAAATAAGCGAAATGAGGAAGTAAAAATTTGTCATGCAACTCAGTTCCCCAACGAATTAGTTTTTTCTCGTAAGGTTCTTTCCAGAATTTAGCAACTAATGCACGAACTAATAAATTTTGAACTAAATTCATATGTTTGTGTGGTGGCATATCAAAAGCGCGTAACTCTAAAATACCCAATCTTCCCGTTGATGAATCTGGCGAATATAATTTATCGATACAAAATTCAGTTCTATGCGTGTTTCCCGTGATGTCAGTTAATAAATTTCTAAAAATTCGATCCACCATCCAAAAGGGAACTTCTTTGTCTTTTGGAATTTGTTCAAAGGCAATTTCCATTTCGTATAGCTTCTCATCTCTTCCTTCATCTATTCGAGGTGCTTGACTCGTAGGTCCAATAAAAGGGCCTGCGAATAAATAGCTTAAAACGGGATGATGTTGCCAATAAGTTATTAAGCTTCGTAATAAGTCAGGTCTTCTTAATAACGGACTGTCTTCTGGCTTTTCAGCTCCTAATGTTACGTGATTTCCTCCACCAGTTCCGGTATGACGACCATCAACCATGAATTTATCTGTTCCTAAACGACATAAAAAGGCCTCTTCATATAAAGCAGAAGTGTTATCAACTATTTCTTGCCACGTTTTTGCGGGATGCACATTCACTTCAATTACACCAGGATCTGGAGTAACCATCATTTTCTCAACTCTATAATCGGTTTTAGGTTGGTAACCTTCAATTCGTACTGGCATTTGTAATTTTTCTGCCGTAATTTCTATTGAAGTAATTAAGTCGATATAATCTTCTAAATAATCGGTTGGCGGTAGAAAAACATATAGCATTCCATCACGTTCTTCTATACACATTGCTGTAATAAAAGTGTCAACTTCAAATACGGTTTCGTCTTTTTCTTCGCTCTTTTTCTGCTTCTCTTCTTTTTTGGATAAAACTCTTTTTGCTGCTTCAAATAGTTTCGAAATAGTTCCGTAACGTTTTTTCACCTTTTCATCATAATCACCTAGAGCAGGTAAATCTTCAAATAAGCTTCTGTCTACAACAATTTCTCTCTTGTTTTTAGAAGTTTTTGGAAGCGAGTCTAATGGTAAACGCAATCCAATTGGGGAGTTACCAGGAACTAAAAAACAATTTCCTCTTCTAAATTCCCAAGCACAGCTTTCCCAATTGTCAGCGACATGGTCCTTTCTTATTGGCAGAACAAATCCTGCTGGATTATTCAAGCCTTTTTCTAAAAGCATCGCTAGCTTGTGTCTTTCTACAGAATCTTTTAAATTTACTTTTAAAGGGTCTATATTAACAGGAAGTTTTCCTTCTTCTAAAGCCCAATAAATTGGGTCTTCATAAGTTGGAGTTACGTTTTTAGGATCAATTCCTAAATGTTTAGTAAGTTCAGTTGCAAATTTTTCAGCATCATGAAAGGTGAATTTTGTATCTCCTTCTTTTGCTACTAAAGCATCATTTTTCCATAACGGCAAACCGTCTTTTCTCCAGTATAATGCATATTGCCAACGAGGGAATAATTCGCCGGGATACCATTTTCCTTGTCCAAAATGGATAAACCCTCCGTGGGCGAATCGCTGTTTTAAACGAAGTGCTAAGTCATAAGCTAGTTTTCGTTTCAGTGGCCCATCTGCAGCAGTGTTCCATTCAGCACCTTCAAAATCATCAATAGAAACAAAAGTGGGTTCTCCACCCATGGTCAAGCGTACATCACCTTCAATTAAATCTTTTTCAACATCATTTCCTACTTGCATAATGTCTTCCCATTGCTTGTCAGAATAGGGTTTTGTTACGCGTGGATCTTCATGTATACGGGTTACTGTGTTTTCAAAATCAAAGCTAACTTCACATTTTTCTGTCGCACCAGTTACAGGCGCTGCACTTTCATAATGAGGTGTGCAACACAATGGGATATGTCCTTCACTTGCAAAAAGGCCGGAAGTTGGATCAAGCCCAATCCATCCAGCACCTGGTAAATAGACTTCAACCCAGGCATGTAAATCTGTAAAATCTTTTTCAGGTCCAGAAGGTCCGTCTAGAGATTTAACATCTGGAGCTAATTGTACAATATATCCAGAAACAAATCGTGCAGCTAATCCAAAGTGGCGTAAAACATGAATCAATAACCAAGCAAAATCTCTGCAAGATCCGCTCTTGATTCGTAAGGTTTCTTCGGGTGTTTGCACCCCAACTTCCATTCGTAAATTATAACTAAGTTCTTTGTAAACGGCTTGATTGATTGAGACTAAAAAATCATTTGTTGGTAATGATTTGTTTAGTTTTAAACCATCCATAAATTTTAGAAAAATAGGGCTTTCTTCGGTTAAATTTAGGTAAGCGGTTAACTCTTGCTGAAGCATTGGGTCATATGTAAAAGGAAATTCCTCTGCATATTCTTCTACAAAATAATCAAATGGGTTAATAACTTGCAATTTTGCAATTACTTCCACTTCTACCGTTAGCTCTTTAATTTTTTCAGGAAAGACGATACGGGCTTGATAATTCCCAAAAGGATCTTGTTGCCAATTTATGAAATGATTTTCTGGAGATATTTTAAAAGTATAGCCTTCTATAGCTGTTCTTGAATGTGCTGCAGGACGTAGTCTAAAAACATGTGGGAATAACTTAACACTGCGGTCAAACGTATAAGTTGTTTTGTGGGAAAGCGCAATTTTAACAGCCATGATGTAAGTATTTTGTTTTTGACAATTTAATTAAAAAATATGTTATTAATATACGTTTTCATAAAATAAAAAAATATATAGGATAATGAGAATTTAGGGAATGAAAATTTATGGATAATTTAAATTAAGTTCTTTTCAATAAGAAATAAAAAAATCATCAGAAGAATAAACAGGGTTTAAATCCCCAATCAAATTTTCACATTCAATATTCATATACGTACAAGAAGCATTTCCGAAAAGATTTGCAACCGCAACATCTGACCCGTCTTTCCCATGAGCAATTTTAACTAAACTGCTTATATTTGATAAGCGAGTGGGGTCAAAAATAATCCATTGTCCGCCTATGTAAACCTCAAAACAAGCATGAATATCTGGCGGATTAATATTTGTTGCGTAACAGGTAAAATATCTTGCAGGAATGTTTAAAGCTCTACAAAGAGCAATGCCAAGATGAGCAAAATCTTTACAAACACCTTCCCGTTGGTTGAGTGTATCATAAGCGGATGTGCTTGCATCAGTTGTTCCTGGTACGTAATCGACATTGTTAAATATCCAATCATTTACAGCAACAGCTTTCTCGATATCCGATTGTAAATATCCAAAAAGTTTAAACGCTAATTTCATTAATTTGTCAGAAGGGCAAAGTCTGCTTGGAGACAAATAAGGCACTATTTTGTTGTCTAATTCAAAAATAGAAGTGTTTTTAAAAAGAGATTTTTTGCTAATGGTTTTGAATTTAACGTCTATTTCTCCTTGGTAACATATCTGAAAGGGGACGAATTCATTGGCTTGAACTGTAATGAACCTAATTTTTGAATCTGGTAAAGAGAACTGTTTAAAAGGCAAGTTAGGTGTTATTTCAAGAGACTCTGAAATAATTTTTTGATTGTAAGAATTTCCTAATGCTTGAATGTTAAAAATGCATGTGCTTGAAGCATATACATCGTAGAAAAGGTCTGCTTTGATTCTAAAACTCATTAGACAAAAGTACTGTATATTAGAATATAACATGATGAATTTGTTAAAAAAAGCTGTAAATTCGCGCCTTACAAAAACTATGCATGAATACACCTATATCTTTTTTAGATTCCTATAAAAAAACAATAAATTCATATGATGAGGTTATAAATAAAAGTGGCGAAGTAAAATCGTATTGGGCAACTATTTTTGCTACTTTAGAAGCTGTAGGGCTAGATGAATTAGGGATTAGAAATGAGGAAATCATCAATAAACTCAAGGAAAACGGTGTTACTTATAATGTTTATGACTCAGAGAACGAATTAGTTCGTCCATGGAAATTAGATCCGATACCTTTTGTAATTCATCAATCTGAATGGACTACAATTGAAAAGGGACTTATTCAAAGAGCTAATTTATTGGATTTGATTTACAAGGATATTTATGGGGAGCAGCTATTAATTAAAAACAATATTATTCCCGCAGAATTAGTTTTTAATAATTCAGGTTTTTTAAGACCTTGTTTCGATATACAGCATAGCGAATTTCACCAGCTTTCACTTTTAGCATGTGATATTGCGAGAGGTCCGGATGGCAAAATGTGGTTATTAGATAATCGCGTTCAATCACCGTCAGGATCAGGATATGCTCTTGAGAATAGAATTGTTATGGCAAATGTTTTTCCGCAACTTAATAAAAATATTCACCGCGGTAAGTTAGGTCCGTATTTTATTGAATTGCAAAAAACGGTAGGGAAACTTGGTAATAATGCTGAAAATCCAAATGTGGTTTTCTTATCACCAGGAGCAGGAAACGAAACCTATTTTGAACATGTTTATCTTTCTTCCTATTTAGGGTTTAAGTTAGTTGAAGGAAGTGATTTATTGGTTCGTGAAGGGTACGTTTGGTTAAAGACAATTGACCAGTTAGAGCGCGTGGATGTAATCATTAAGCGTATTGATGATCAGTGGTGCGATCCGTTAGAACTTAATAAAAATTCGCTACTAGGAATTCCGGGACTATTACAAGTAATGCGCTTAGGAAATGTAGCTGTTATTAATCCTCCTGGAATTTCGGTTTTAGAAAATCATGGGCTTATGGCATTTATTCAAAATGCTTGTAAGTTTTTATTGAAAGAGCCACTAATCATGAATTCCACCGCTACTTGGTGGTGCGGTCAAACTAAGGAGTTAACTTATGTTCTGAATAATTTACCCAAATTAATTATAAAAAAAACCAATAGAGATTTAGGTTTTAAATCTGTTTATGGAAGAAAGTTAAATAAAGAACAATTAAAGGAACTCAAAGCTACTATTTTGAGTAATCCAAAGGAGTACGTGGCGCAAGAAGAAGTAAGTTTGTCGACTACGCCTTCTTTAATCGATGGCGAAATTCTGCCAAGACTAGCTGTAATTCGGGCTTTTTTAATTTCTGATGGGAGCAATTATAAAGTGATGAAAGGTGGGCTTACTCGTAGTTCAGTTGTAGAGGATAAATTTCAGATTTCAAATCAATTTGGAGGGATTTCAAAAGATACCTGGATTATTTCTGATAATCTGGAAGAATTAGAAGAGCCAAAAGAGCAGCAAGATGATATTATAGAAATTAAAAAAACCAATCAGATTTCTATGAGTACGGCTTTGACGAGTAGAAATGCTGAAAATTTGTTTTGGGTAGGAAGGTTGTCTGAAAGAACATTGGTGTTAACTAGTTTCTTGAAAATAATTTTTAATCGATTGAATGAAAATGTAAGTAGTCATGGAAAAAAACAACCTGAATTTTTAGTTGTTTTACTTAAAGCGGTTACGCATCTTACACAAACTTATCCTGGCTTTGTAGGTGAAGATGGAGAAGAAGATGAAGCTGCTTTTGAAAAGCCCTTGGCAGAGTTGATTCCTTTGATTAAAGATGCAAAAAAGGAAGGCTCGCTAAGTTATAATGTCCAGTCGCTTTTATATACAATCAATCATATTAGTGAAAAATGGAATAATGATACTAAAGGAATTATCTATTTAATAGAAGAAAGTTTAGTTAGTTTGAAAGCGTCTGACGAACAAAAGATTAGCCAAACCACTCACGGTCTAGATAAATTATACATAAGACTAATGGCGTTTTACGGAAACACTTACGAAACATTACCGCGAGAAAATGGTTTTTATTTGTTTGAAGCCGGAAAAAATATTGAACGATTTTTATCGCTTGTTTCAGTCATTCAAACTTTATTTTGTTTTAAAAGAAGTGAAGAGGTAGAACAGCTATTATTAGAATCTGTTTTAGAAAATCATAACTTATTAGCTCAATATCGAAGTAATTACAAGTCACAATTAAATTTAGTTACAGTTATAAACATGCTGTTTCTAGAAAAAAATTCACCTTACACACTTGCTTATATTTTAGATACGCTTGCTTATAATATTTCTAATTTGCCAAAAAAATCAGAGTTCAACCAATTGAGTATTGCTGAAAAGAAAGTGTTAGAAGCAAGTACAATAATAAAATTAATTGACCCTGAGGAATTAGAAAAAGCTGACGAAAATAATTTTAGAGAGACATTAGATAGCACTATCAATAGCGTTTCTGAACTAATTTCATCGGTAACTAGTAGCTTATCAAGTTTATATTTTAATCATTCAGTGATGCAACTTTCATTTTTAGCCACAGACAAAAATAATTCTGATGAAATATAAATTAGTACACAAAACTACCTATACTTACATTGATTCAATTCATAATTATCAATGTATTGTTTGTTTACATCCAATAAGTTCAGAAAGGCAAAATTGTGAAGATTTTAAATTGACAATAGAACCCAATCCACAAAATTTATATGCTCGAAAAGATTATTTTGGCAACACCCAATATTATTTTTCGATTCTAAAACCGCATAAAGTTTTGCAGGTTATTGCAACTAGTATTGTTGAAGTTTTTCCGCCAAAATTAATAGTAGCTAATGCGATCACCTGTGCTGAAGCTCTAAATTTGTTTAACACTAAGTTGGCGTTAAAAAATGAATTACTACAATTTCAACTTCCAAGTCCCTTTATTTTTTGGGATGAAGACATTAAACTTTTTGCACAAACTTGCTTGGATCCCAATGAATCGCTCTACGAATCAGTTGCGAAGTTATCTGAAAAAATATTCACGGAATTTGAATTTAACTCAGGAGCAACTACAATAAATACACCATTAAATGAAGTTTTAAAACTACGTAAAGGAGTTTGTCAAGATTTTACTCACTTGATGATTGCTTGTGTAAGAAGTTTAGGGTTTGCTGCTCGTTATGTAAGTGGTTACCTAGAGACTCTTCCTCCAAAAGGTAAGGTAAAACTGCAGGGTTCTGATGCTTCTCATGCATGGGTTTCTGTTTATGTGCCTGAAATGGGCTGGTGCGAATTTGATCCTACAAATAATATAATATCAGGAGAACGCCATATTGTTACTGCCTATGGTCGAGATTATTCAGATATTTCTCCATTAAAAGGAATTATTTTTAGTTCAGGAGAACATAAAGTAAAGGTGGAGGTTGATGTGATTCCAATTTTATAATTAGATTGTCCTTTTTAATTATCTATTCATGCTTTTTTAATTTAAAGCTAAATATTCGATTTGTTTTGCGTACCTTTCAGTAGGATTAGTTACTTAATAATCAGTATTTTATAAGTATGAAAATAATTAAACATTCTGGAGATATTGTTGATTTCAATCCTGAGAAACTCAGGAAATCACTTATGAAATCAGGAGCAGACGAATCAGCGGTCGAGGATATCTTACATAAAATCAGTAAAGAGATTTACGAGGGAATTTCTACAAAAAAAATTTACAAACGTGCTTTTGCTTTGTTGAAAAAAGAAGCCAATTCACATGCGGCACGATATAATTTAAGATCGGGTCTACAATTACTAGGTCCTGCCGGTTTTTTCTTCGAAAAATATATTGCGCGACTATTTATTGCTGATGGCTATCAAACTACTACCAATTTAATTTTGCCAGGCAAATGTATTTCACATGAAATTGATGTTTTGATTAAGAAAGACGATGTGCTGTCAATGATTGAATGTAAGTTTCATTCGGCGAGAGAAAATAAATCAGATGTAAAAGTTCCATTATATGTTTTTTCGAGATTTAATGATTTGAAAGAAAGAAAGCAAATCGTTTTTGCGAAGAATGAAAGCATTGAACAATGCTGGATTGTAACCAACAATCGATTTACATCTGATGCGGTAGATTTTTCAAAATGTTCGGGCATGAATTTATTAAGTTGGGATTACCCAAAAGACAATAACTTGAAAACTAAAAATGATATTGATTGTCTTTATCCTGTGACTTGTTTGACAACATTGTCTCTGGCAGAAAAAGACAAGTTATTAATACTAGATGTAATATTGGCAAAAGAACTAATAAATAATTCTGATAAATTAGAAAGAATTGGTTTAAGTGCTAACAGAATTAAAAATGTTTTAAAAGAAGTAAGGGAGTTAGTTAGATGTGTGAAGTAAGTATGTCTTTAATTTTAAAAGTAGGAACATGAAAGTAAAGTTTATAGGTGCGGCAGGAACTGTGACAGGTTCTAAAACATTAGTTGAAAGCAACGGGTTAAGGATTTTGATTGATTGCGGACTGTTTCAGGGAATAAAGCCTTTGCGGGAACTAAATTGGCAACCATTACCAGTTTTGGCTTCCTCTATTGATTGTGTGCTTTTAACACATGGACACTTAGATCATTGCGGTTGGTTGCCCAGATTAGTCGATCAAGGATTTAAAGGAAAAATATATTGTTCAGGTCCTACAAAAGAAATTGCGGAGATTATTCTTTTAGATAGTGGTAAAATTCAAGAAGAGGAAGCTGAGAAAGCAAACAAAGAAAAGTATTCTAAACACGAAGTCGCAGAGCCACTTTATAATGTAGAACAGGCTCGAAAGGTTTTCCCTCATTTTAGAATTGTTAATGTAGATGAGCCAGTGCCGTTAGATGCTGAAATTTCGGCGGTTTTTGTCAATGCTGGACATATCATTGGGGCCTGCAGTATTGAGTTAACAATCGAAAATAAAACATTAGTTTTTTCAGGAGATATTGGTCGGGATAATGACGTTTTAATGTATGCTCCAACAAAACCTAAAAAAGCAGATTATATCTTTCTTGAAAGTACGTATGGGGATCGTCTTCATCCGGATACTGACCCCAAGTTAGAATTAGAAACGTATATTAATAATACTTTTAGAAAGGGCGGGACAGTTATTATACCCAGCTTTGCAGTGGAGCGCGCACAAATGATTATGTATTTACTTTGGGAACTCAAAGAAGAAGGTAAAATACCTGATGTTCCGTATGTTGTAGATTCTCCAATGGGAGTAAGTGCTTTTGATGTTTTTTTTGAAAACAGAAAATGGCATAAGTTGTCTCTGGAAGATTGTGTAGCAATAAATAAAATGTTTACGATGATTACTGATTATAAGGAAACGATTGATACAATTTATAATAAAAAACCAAAAGTTGTGATTGCTGCAAGTGGAATGGTGACGGGAGGGAGAGTTTTGAGTTATTTAGAACGATACATCAGTTTACCTGAAACAACCGTCATTATTGTGGGATACCAAGCAGAAGGCACAAGAGGTAGAAAGTTAGTAGAAGGAGCCAAGGAAGTCAAGATTTACGGTAAATATTACCCCGTAGAAGCAAATATTTTAGAAATAGAAGGACTATCAGCACATGCGGATCAAAAAGGACTCCTCAGTTGGCTTTCGGCATTGGAAAATAAACCTAAAAAAGTATTCTTAGTTCATGGTGAAAATAAACCAGCAGATGAACTTCGTATAAAAGTAAAAGAGGTTTATGGGTTTGATTGTTCTGTACCTTTAATGGGACAGGAATTTGAGCTCTAAATTTTTTTGTAGATGGAATTAAAAACAAAGCCCAAAGATTTCTCTTTGGGCTTTGTTTTTAAGATAATTTAGAGAGTATTGTACCTAAGAAAAAGAGAATTGTGTTATATTGATTACAAACTTCCAATGTCAAAAATATTCAGCTAATAAAAGGGATGACGATCTAAAGGTCTAATTCATTTAAAATGATGCTTCAATAGTTAATTAAAATTTAAAATTATGCAATAAATTGTGGGTAATATTATTTATACCTACTTTCACGCATTAATAATCTAAGCATTAAACCCCAAAGAATGAATAGTTTTGATTGGAAGAATTTAATAGACCCTCTTTTTTACATTCACTTTGATGTAAACGGAATAAAACTAGGTATTTATATTGTGTTATTTATTGTTTTTGCAGAGACAGGATTGTTCGCTGGTTTCTTTTTACCGGGTGATAGTTTACTTTTTTTGGCAGGAATTTATAATAGAGAGTTAATAGAAAATGTGCTTTTTATAGACAGTGCTTTTATTAACGTTATGATATTGTCTACTTCGGTAGCAATAGCTGGTGTTTTAGGTAATATAGTAGGGTATTGGTTTGGGTCTAAAAGCGGATATTATCTCTATAATAAAAAGGATACTTTTTGGTTTAAGAAGAAATATCTAGTACAATCAAAAGATTTCTTTGAGAGACATGGAGGTAGAGCTATTATTTTTGCGAGATTCTTACCTATATTCAGGACTTTTGCTCCTATTGTAGCAGGTATTGTAACTATGGATAAAAAAAAGTTTATGTTTTACAATATCGTAAGTTCTTTCCTTTGGTCTTTTACCTTAATTTTTGCAGGACACTATTTATATGGTTTCTTATTGGATAATTATCAAATTGATTTAAAGAACCATATTGAATTAATAATTATTGGTTTAGTGGTGTTAACTCTTTCTCCTGTATTGCTTAAATTAGCTAAAAAAAGTAAAGTAAATGAAGATTAAAAATAGAATAATCAGTTTTAAAGGTTAGTTTATATTTCCATTATTATACTAAATAAAAAATCCGTTCACTTTTTAGACTGCCCCCAAAAAGTTAGACACTATTTGGGGGTATTTTTATGGAAAGAAAAGTCAAATATGATTATACATTTA
>NZ_JASMRI010000030.1:0-51373 GCF_041431375.1 Flavobacterium sp. Arc3
GGAATTCTTTCTTTTTAGGCTAACTAATATTTATGCCTAATTTTTATCGCTCCACAGGTTTTCGACTTGATCCATAAGCTATTTAAAACAGAACCTAATTACATTTCCCTGCTTTTAAATTTACTCCAAAAAAAAAGCCTCTCAAAATTGAGAGGCTTTTGTTGGTCTACAAGGACAAATATCTTATCACACCATTAAACCCCAAAACCTTTCAATTCCCTACAAAATATAGGACTAAGACAAACTATATTAAAAAATACATTTCATTTCACATCAATAAATTGCATATTATAACATACTTTTACCACGTGAATTGCCACGTAAATTATTAAGCTTATTTTTTAGCCCATGACCAATCCAAAGCACACTTTTACTCTAGAATCTACACCAAATAAAAATGGCGAACATCTAATCTATTTCAATATGTCCTACGGACTAAGAGAAGATAATTTAAAAAACGGAAAATATAAATATCTGCCATTGAAACTATCAACTGGTTTTTCCATCGAAAAAAAATACTGGGACAATGATGATTATTGCAGTAACGCAACGTATGTGAGAAAAAAAGGATTAGCCTTAAATAATGCACTCGACAAAATTAAAAACACTAGCACTAAACAGTTAGAGATTTTCGAAAATGAGCATGACAGATTACCAACTAATAGCGAATTAAAAGACATTATTCAAGCTAAACTTGGTATGAAAAAAAATACGTCGAAAGACATTAGTATCGCCAAATATATTGCGGAAACTGTTACAACAAGAACTTCAGCTGAAATTACATCTACAGAAAGATGGTCAGAAGCCACAGGAAAACAGTATACAAATCTGGAAAACCAAATTAAAAAGTACGAAACAAAATCAAATCCAATAACAATACTATCATTTGCTAAATTAACTGGTGAAATTTTCGAAGATTTCTTCAAAACAATTAACGACCTTAAAAAGGTCGAAACTGGCGAATACTATGCTCATAATACAATCGCCAAAGCAAACAAACATTTCAGAGCAATTCTCGCTGCTGCGAATCAAGACAATATCAAAATTGGATTTAATCATAGCCACAAAAAATATGAAATAAAGAAAAGAGAAATAAGAAATGAAATAGTTTTAACGATCGAGCAACTCACAACTATTATCGAAACAGATGTAAGTTCCTCAAAAGAATTTACCCATGCCAGAAATTATATCATACAGTCTTGCTTTACTGGATTAAGGATTGGCGACATGGTGTTTTTATATCAGTTAGAACCGACAAACCTGAAACATAACTCCAAAAACTATTTCTGCATCACAACACAAATTAGAAAAAACAAAGAAAACAAAGATGACCTCACTACCGTCATTCCTATACTCGCCCCACTTAAAGATTTCCTGCAGAAGAATGAAAACGTTTTTTCTAAATTTCCGGCGCAGGTAAACATTAGGAAAGACATCACAAAGTATCTTAAATACTTAAAATTTGAAAACCTTGTAGATGTTAAAAAATATTACTACACAATTAAAAAAGCTGTTGTAACCAAAGAAAGGCTATGCGATGTATTCACCCCACATAATTGTCGAAGTACATTTGTCACCAATCTAAAAGAGCTTGGTGTTCTTGATACTGATATAGAACCAATTACACATCCAAAGAATAAGTCCACATCAATCGTTCAAACGTATGATAAGACAACAATGCTGAGTAAAGCAGTTAACTTAATTAACGTGCTAGATACTAAAGACTGTGCTTTATATAAATATTAGTACCTTTTACTTAAACTTATTTGAAGTACTGATCCAATTTACCTTAATAACAACCTGAAGCGATACAACTTTAAATCCTCAAATATGTCATTTCACAAGCTTTACATTTCCGTCTGGTTTGATCTATATCCGCAACGCTAAATCTATTTTCTGATTTTTCAAAAATATCTAATCCTCTACCTAGTGTGATTTTCCAACCGTTATCAGCCATTATATTTCTGTCGTGAATATTTTCAAAACGATACGTTAGATGTATCCCTATTTCTTGAACACTTTCTTGAATTTCTTCTAAATAAGTGGTGCTATCATCCATGTATTCTTCTGAATTCCAGGTGATAATTTCAAGATCAATTTCCTGCTCTATTTCCTTGTTATTACTCAACATCACGCAAAATTCTAATAAATTCTTAAACTGGTACGGCAAGCGGATATAAGGATCTTGAATGATAATTTTCATGGCACCTTTTAGGTAAGAAGCAAATAAACTTTTGTATGAAATTCCAGTTTGATTATCTTTTATTATGTACTGGTGGGGCGTTAATTTTAATTTTTCTTCAACAATATTTTTTTTAACAATATCTGAACTTTCAACCATTGATTCCTCATTAACTTCTAGTTGTTTAGTCTCAATTTCTGTTTGATAGTTTAATTTTTCTAGTGTTTCTGGACTAACCTTTACACCGTTTGATTTAATAGTATACTCAAAACTAACCGGTTCTGTTCGGAACGTTTCATCAATAATATATAGCTGATCTTTTACTCTTTTACGCCCTTCAACAGCAAAGTCTAGTAATTCCAGTAATTCTGTTTCAGTGATTTCTTTATTAGGATAAATCAACTTCATCAATCCTGAAAAAGTTTTGCGAATTGATGTCTTGTCTCTTTGTGATAACGAACCATCCAAATCAACATATTGATCAAGAATACCACTATAATCAGACTTACGCAATTCCTTTAGAATCTCTGCCATGTAATCAACTATGAACCCAAATTCAGTTGAAAACACCGAGTTCTTTAATATTCTAACTTCCCATCCTGGGATATATATGTGCATACGATCTAAAAATGCACCTTTAATGTATCCGTCTGGAATGGACTCAAATAAATGCGTGTTTTTCAACATGTATGGAACAGTATGCTTTGTGTTACCAACATAAGCTAGTGAAGCTGTTGCTTGATACGTCTCTTTTCCTCGATTAAACGACTGATTCGCCATGTAATTTTGAAGGATTTTCACCAAATCACCATCCACTTTTTTCGAACCTTTGTCTTGTTCGAATTCATCTAACGCAATAACATCCCAATACCCTACAAGTCCTATTTTATTACCTGTATTGTTCACAAATAATCTTGCCTTTGACACATCACCACCCGAAACCAAAACACCATGAGGGGAAAGTTCTGAAAAAATATGACTCTTACCTGTTCCTTTTGGTCCTAGCTCAATGAAATTGTAATTATTTTCGGTATGGGTTATTAACCTAGATAATTGAATTAATTTACCTCTTCGGTTAAAGAATTCTGGATTTAACCCAATACTGTGCATCAACAAATCTATCCACTCTTCGCTGCTGAAATTAGATCTTGCATCCATGTACTCCGGAACACTAATGTTCGACACTTGAATTGGCTTTAAATCTTCGATTTGCCATCGCACTTTAATGTCCTCTTCGTGTGAATATCCCATATTAATTATGCACCAGACACCACCACCACTCAATAATTTCTGGTTTTGCATCACCAAATTATCCGAAATCGGTACATTTCGAATTCCAAGATTGGCTAATTCTGCTTCATAGATGTTCGCTCGATCGTTTAGGGATACATTTACCTTATCAATGATTTTATAATTCTGCTTATCACGAATATTAGCCTTGACCACCTCTGCTTCACTTCTATGAACATAATTATTCTTAATAATGTCTTTGACTTTTTCTATTCCATCCTCAATAATAGCCTGATCATCAACCGCACAGTATTGCCCTAGTAAATACTCTAAAACATAGGTTGGCACCACTGCATTCCCTTTAATTTTTGAAGTAAGATCTTTTCGAACTACTTTGCCTTCGAAGTATTGTAAAATTTTATTCTTTAATTCCATCTTCATATTAGTTTAGAAATCCATCCCCATCAAAGTGCTGATTGTAATTAAGTCATTTACAATTGGATTCAGTTTGTTTTTATCTTTATTTTCAAAAACTTTCAGGTAACAAAATGTCGCTTTCGATCCTTGAGTCGTAAGCGTTAAAATTGTTTCATAAACACGCTCTTTTGGATTAGTGGCAATTGAATTTAGATTCAAAGGAACTTCCAGTGAAAGTAATTCACCCTTATCGTTATACAACCCTACAGTAACTTCTGAACCTTTTATCTCATTTGATACTGGTTCATTTTGTAATAGAATTATTTTGATGCTACCACTGGTGATTTTACTTATATTATCAATCCTCTTGTAGGTTACTGTTTGATTCGCATCTTTCTTTTTTTGACGGTACAGCTTCAGAACCGGTGTTATCAATTCCTGAATACTTGCCCCACCATGTACAAATTGAATACCTATATTACCTTGTTTACGGTATCTATTAATCGCTCTAGGAATCGCAATTTTTAAATCCGTATCAATGTTAGTGGTGTTTTTCATGTCAAAAACATAACCATCGGTTTTACCTTCAAAATTATCAGCTATCACAAAACGAGAATTGTCTTTTGTATATCCTTTTGCTTTCGGTAGTGCTTCTCTGTCACTTTCTTTTAAAGCGTTATGGTTGTAGAGGAATCCATGATCAGAAGTCACTAAAATGTGGGATACATCCCAACTGCCACTAATCTTCTTGATCAATCTTTTTATTTGGTCAATAGCTTTGTGTGTTTCTTCTAGTGTCTCATGTTCAGTTCGTCTTTTATCCCCAATTGCATCCATCCAATCGTGGTAAACGTATACCAACTTATTCTTAACAAATAAATCTTTACCTGACTCTGTGTTTAATTTTATAATTTCAGCATAGTCAATTGTACAGCTCTCTGGAACCACTTCTTGTAAAATAGATTGGCGAGACTGGCTAGCTGTTGGCTTACCATTTATTTTAAAAATTAAATCTTGTTCCCCTTTTTCCACCGTAATCCCTTTGTTTGGCAATAAGTTAGACATTCCCAAATTCGTATAGGATGGAATCGAAGCCAAACAAGGTTGGATTGATAAATTGTTCTTACTATCTGCAAGTAAATCATTATACAGTTCTTGACCTAGCTCATAACGAAAAGCATCAGAAATAATCACTGCCATTTTGTAATCGGCTTGATCGATGTTGTCTTGATAAAAATTGAACTGTTTATTGCAATTTATTTTATGAAAATCGAATTTATTTTCGTGTAACAGCTTTTGCCACTCACTATTATACTCAATCAAAAATCGGTCGTACTTATTATTCAGTGTTTCGTAAACGGGCAACACAATTGCTTCAAATTGATCCAATTGATCTCTCATGGAATCAAAGGCAATAACCGCTTTTCGATAGTTAAAATCTACTTTGTACAGCTCTACAGTGTATTCTTTGATATAATCATCAGCAGTATTGAAACGAAATGACTTATAATTCTCAAGAATGCTGTACATCGAAGCCACATAGTATAGAAATCCAATTTGATTTTTGCTCAATGCCGAAATGTTCTCTTCCTTTTTCCAGCGGATGCACTCCTCTTTTGTCTTTAAAGCATTTGTAACCACTTCTGAATATAACAGTTCCAACACTTTATTAATCATTTCTTCCGAATAGTAACCGTATTCCGAATCGATACCGTACCATTTCAATATTGAAAGTGTATTAATATCGCTTCCTAATGTACTAAAGATCACATCGATTGATTTATTTACCACTAGATTTTCCTGCCAGGATTCATAAAACTTGACTAACTTATAATTGATCGCTGCGGTGGTAATTCTTAATTCACTGTAGGTATCTAAAGCATTCGTTCGAGTAATATTACCTATTAATACGTTGTATTTTAACTTGGTAACCCAATTGGTAGCTGATTCAACAGACAAAGCCACTTCTTTAGTATCCAATAAAGTATTAAACCATTTCAACACCATATTATCTAGATCTAATGCTCTAAATTGATCATTGATTTTGTTGAATTTACTTTCATCCGATACAAATGTTAACCATTTGTACATGCACACAGACTTATCTTCAACGGTGTTAAACTCTAGTACAATCGATATTAAGCCTTTCTTCAAAGGGTCAACATCAAAATATTCGGGATCTAATATTCCAGCTAATTTTTTCTGATTTGCTTTTGTTTTTAACAACTTAAAATATTTGCTTACTAAACCAGAATGGTATTCTTTTAAGTTATAATCCGCTAAGAATTCTGAAACTTCATCCAGTTTCAGTTCCAAATTGGCTTGAAGTAAATCCAGTAATGGATATTTTTTTACCTTATTGCCCTCTGGCTTCGCAAAAGAATGGTATAGGAATATCTTTTCAGATTTCCATTCCATTTCCAGCTTATATTTCAGTTCAAAGTAATTTTGATTAACTTCTACAACTCTTATTCCTGCAACTTCAATAGCAGCCAATTCCTCTTTCTTTGAACCATCGGTATCAAAATAAAAGAGTTTGTCCTTACCACTTTCTGTAAATTTCTGAATTACTTTATCTGCGAACATTACTGTTGTTTTATAGAATTAAATGTGCCTTACCAATTTGCTCTTTAATGCTTTTTTCCACATTAACTTCTTCTGCAAATTCATACCATTTTTTTACTGTCTCACTAATCTGATTCACTATCACGGTAGCCTTCTTAATATTCATTGCCTTGGCTACTGCTAATAAATCGTCCAAAGTGATGTCCTTTCTTTTACCGTTAATACTCAAGTTGTGTTGACTTACCCACTCACTATCCGGACGGTATGCAAAACAAATATCATAAGCTGGTGTTAGTTCCCAACGTTCATTTTGAATTAATCTAAAAGCAAAGTTTTTGGTGTGATCATCACAATTTCTGGCTATTACATTAAACACCATCCTTCTGTATAACTGCTCTGCTTGCGGATAAGGCAATTGCAATAAACGCATGGTTTGAAATAGTTGCTCGTAACTATAACTTGTGATTTGCTTAAAATCATAATGTTGCATGGCACACAAGGTCTGAATATGATGTTTAACATCTCCATCCTCCCTATCGAATCGTTTGGTCATAAAATGAGCTCTGCCATTTTCTTCCATCAAGCGGCATTCCATCATATCAATTCCGCAAGCTTTCGCCATCAGGTAATAGCTCATTTCGACTCTTCCATAACCCGTACTTTCACCAAACTGTTTGTCGCTCACCGTATCCAGCTTAATCAGCCAATGCTCAAAGCCTTTTGGTGCCGTTGTTTGTCCAGACTTCACTTGACCCGTCTTTTCGTTGTAAGCAATGATCGCTTTAGGTCGAGCACCACCTGCTGATGTTCCTACTTTTAGAATATCCAGCATTGCTTGCTCCTCGTCTTCGTTCAAATTGGCTTCAAAACCTTCCCGTTTATTGAGGATCTTTTGAGATATACCAATTAAACTATCAATTTCAATATCAAATGCTTTTTTAGAAGCTTTCAATTGTGTTGGTTCAAACTCTAAAGCACCCATTCCACGTGTTCCAATAAAACAAAGTAGCTCTACGGGATTCATACTATTTTCTGGACGACCTTTTTTCGCTAACCAACTATTTATTAATTGATTACCATAGTCATCAGGTAATACATCGGCAAGTAAACCAGGTAAACCTCTAAAAGTCTGTACTGTTCTAAGCTCAGGAAATGAAAAAATACGTTTATTACTAGTAGCAATTGGCATTTTAATTGGTGCCAAATCCCAGTTTTTAGCTATAAACTTAGGCTCATACTCAAAACTGGCTAACTCTGTATCTGAATTCCATGCTACTGCACCCACGGTTTCGCCCCATAATTTTACAAATGCTGTTTTGATCATTTACCAGTCTGATTTACTTGTGTCGTCGTTATTTTTAGTGCTGGCGCGTTGCCTTTTTTGTTGATCCATTTTTGCTAATTCTAACGGACTAACTTCATGAGTCACTTTAAAAGTTTCGAAAAGGTGCAAAATACCTAATACCCTCATGATCTGAATAAGGGAAAGCATCGAAATAGCTTCACCATTCTCTATTTGACTCAAAGTCGACCTGTTTACACCCGCTTCTTCTGCTATTTGCGATTGCGTTTTATTATTCTGCAAACGTTGCTCTTTTATAAAAGCACCAATTTGAGCAACAATTGCTTTATCACTCATAGCGATCCATTCCATGTTGTTATTTTCCATCATTATTGGCATAAATTACAGTCAGTGCGGGTATTTCCCAACAAATATACTTAAAAAAACAACACTACATTGTGTTTGTTGTAAAAATCCATCACTAACCGCTTTTAAACGTGTTAATGATGTATTTTACCAACAAAATAGAGATTGCTATCCCTTTTTACAAGAGTATTATCCCTTAAATCTTCGCTACTGCCCCTTCAAACTTTTCATAGTTCACCGTTACACCATCATCTAGATCAAATGTAATTTCGTTCAGTGCCAATGCTTTCAAGGTTTCGTTGTAATCTCTACATTCTAGCTCCCAAATACGTAATTTATCTAGGCGTTTTAGGTCTGATTTGGACAAACTACTTTCGTTCGCGACAGCATTTTCAATTTCTTGTTTGATCCACTCCTGGTGTGAGTGCAAATAGTTACGTTGTATTTTACTGATAGTGTATTTATCCATGCGGTGCATGTACACTAAAACTTTAAAAGCTGACGCTTGTGGCTTCTTTGGGTTAGAACAAAACAACCAATAAATAGGTTTCTTTTTGTACATACTCGTGTGATACCCCCACAACTTTTCCGTCAACCATTTGTCTAAATCTGTACCTAAACATTCATTGATGAAGTTTAAATTTTCAGTGAGTGTTGCTTCGCCCCACAAATCGTGTACCAATTCTTTGATACGCACAAAAGCATCATCTGGGAAAGCACATTCGCTCCCCATTAAAGGTACAATAGCATCTTCATCAATAGTAACGGTGCGTTTTACACCTTGCAATACTACTTCATAAGAACCTAATTCATCCTCGGTTGGTTGGGGGTGTGCAATGTGTAAACCGGGTTTATCTAGGCGGTAACGCCCCATAAAAACACCAATGGCAAAACTTATAAACTGACTGATTACTTCGTCTTTTTTTATTGGCAACACCACTGCATTTTTACCTTCTGACCTAAAAACTGACTCTAATTGCTCTAAATCTTTACCATTTAGTTCTTCTTGTAAGATGGTAATATCTTTTAAAGACACTTCTGGCGATAACTCATCCTGCAAACCATAAATTTCTATAAAAATACGATTGAGTTCTTCTTCATTTTCATGTAATTGAAAGAATTCATTAGTTACATCATCTTGCCATTTTTGGTAAGCATCTTTTAAAAAACCTCTTTCGTTTAGTAGTGGTGATTGTTCAAAATCCCATGAATTTTCTCTAGCGTCCCAATCTTTTTTTGAAATATTTGAACAATGTATACTTATTTTTTTGAAATCATCATTGAAGCCTATTTGCTTTATGTAAGGTATATTTCTAAAGTTTCCTGATTGAAAATGTAAGGTCGGATTTAGTAGTCTAGCTATATCATTTGCAAATTTTGTATTTAATATTCCTAATACTGAAAATAAAGAAATTTCATTTTTTGGAAAAGAAGAAGGACCAGAAGCATCGAATAAAAATCCTTCATTATAATATCTAGCTCCTAATTGACCCGAAGTTACGTCAGACCAGCTAACACATTCCTTAAAATAGAATTCCTCTCCTCTGGTACAAGAATTTTTTTCTAATCTAATAAGTTGTCCATTATTTTCCCAATTTATCACGCAATTATTATTTCCATACCACTTTCTAAATGAACCGCCTTTTATATATGGTTTCCATTTATCTTTTTTGGCGATTTCAATTTCATGCCATAATCTAACATATATTTCATTTTTTCCTGTTTGAACACCATTACTAGAATTGAATTCATCACCAACTTTTCTCTCTTTATCAAACAAGTTAACGATTTTATCACTTACCCAATACCCTATTGGACTACCAGGAATTTTTTCAAAATTATCTTGTGCTATACTAGGATAAAAAAGCCTTTGTCCATTTTCTGTACCTTCCTTTGGTATTTCAGTTATACCATCATCACCACGATATAAATTGAAATCGTATTTATAATTTACATTACCATTTGCATATAAAAACAGCTTTTCAATATCTTCAAAATGGATATGCTGGAAATTACGTTCGTGCAATCTGAAATAATTACCGAAAGTATTTTCCTTTTGTTCTTTTTTCATGGTAAATGCTACTGATCCAAAGTCAATACCAAAAATACCACGTCCCATATGTAACAAACTTTCAAAATGGTAGTTACCAATATAGCTTACTCTTAGCTTTTCAAAAGAAGAAAGAAACAACCATGAGGGTAAATTTATTAAGGCAAAACGAGAATTATCAAGTGTCATATATGGTATGATTTCCATAAACACTGTCATTAAATCTGACTTAGTTTCAGGATATTCCTTACTAATATAATCTTTCAATTGAGAATTCATATTTACCTGAGTCATATATGGTGGGTTTGCAACTACTGCTGTGTACTTTTTAGTAACCACCAACAACACTGCGACAAATGGTTTTAAGTTGTTCCACAAATCTAGTTGCAAAATATCCAAAGTTCCAGCTTGGTATTGGTCATTCCAGCTTGTATATTGATCCGTAATAAAAGTATAAGCCTCTGATGATAAATCAAATTTTAATGCTACTCCAATATTTTTCCCTTCATTAAGCAGTAGTAAGGCATCTTTTAGTTCTGCCACAAAAGCAGCACCTTGGGTGGTTAAAAAGTTTTGTAATTCTTCAATTTGAAAGTGGTGTGCTTCGGGAAAACTATAAATGTGTGGCAATAACAATATTCCGTTTTCGGTGATATTCAGCACTTCGGGATAAAACTCAGCAGCTTTTAGCAATACCGCAAAACGAGCCAATTGCATCGCTCGATCATCTATGTCCAAACCGTAAATATTGTTTTGTAAAATGCTTATAACAGCGTTTTTAGCAGTATAACCTTGCTCACGGTACATCTTGAACAACAAATCAAATCCAGTTACCAAAATATGTCCACTTCCTGCGGCTGGATCCACTATTGTTAACTCTTCCAACGAGGATAAAATGTAGCTTGCAGTTTGTTCTTCTGCTGTATTTTCATTCTCTACAAAATACTTCATTTCTGATTTTAAAGCAGAATTAGTATCATAATCCAAGTATATTTTTCCCACGGTATTTTCAACCATATATTTAACAATCCATTTGGGTGTAAATATTTGGGTTGCCGCTGGAATATCTTCTAACCTAGCTTTGATATTAGATTTGAATCCTTTATAAACTTCATCTTTTTTATCAGCAATATAGAATTGGTACAACCATCCAATCAATTCAGCTTCTTTATATTCCGTAGCGGTAATAACATCACTGTTCAGTAAATCTATAAATCCATTGCGCTGTAATAAATTAGTAGGAAGCAAGATTTCAGTATAATCATCAATTCGTCCAAACACGTCGTGTAATAGCACATTATTGTTACACAAACGTGTTAATAACAAGCCTAAAGCTTGCTCTTCTTGTTCGTCCATCAAATACTGCTGCAACAAGCTGATGTATTTTTGTTGTTTCAGTTGGTGGTTTCCACGTTTGGCATTTTGAACAATATGTGGCGTTTTAATTCCATCGACATGCGCTAATGTAGCCGGAACATACCCTCTTTTTTCTAAAATGTTGATAGCCATCAACCTATTGAACCACGTATAAGCAGCTTCTTCAATAGTATCTTGAACGCTTTGCTTGTCCGTTAGTTTACTTTTCAGCTTTTGCCATTTGGCGGGAACACTATCATCATTAAAAACTTCAGTACGAAAAATATATCCACCGGTGGTAGATTCTAGATTTTCAGTGCAATTTCCTTGATCATCAAAACCCCAATACAAAAGGCGTTGTTTAACGCCTTCCATTAATAGTAATCGTGCTTGTTTGGCAAACGATTTTATGTTATTTGTATTCATATCTTATTTAGTTCAAGAATATTTTTTGATTTTTAGCTAGTTTCACCATTAAGCGCTCTCTCAGCTTTTTGATATAATCTTCCAATTGCTCGGCGTTTTCAATAGTTGTGGGTGGCATTTCATTTGCCACACTAATAGTAACACTCTGCTGATAGGTTGCACCAGTTTTTTTAGCTTCTGATTTTGCTTTAAAATCTTCTAAAACCTTAAAGTTTTCCGATCTAAAGTCATTGATTTTAAGGATATAAATTTCCAATTGATTCAAACTTTTCTCTTTATGAATTCTATTGATATAGCTATCGTCAGTCGTTAAATTAGACTCTGTAACCCCTAGATTATGTTTATGGTTGCTGATTTCAGAAAATACCGTCTCATACATTTTAACAGCTTGTGTACGTAACTCTTTAATTTTAGAATCTAAAGCGTCATGAATCTCTTTGTATGCTTTTTTCATTTGGGGCAAACTTTCCCAGGGTTCCATGTCTGACTGCACGTACTCAATCAATTTTTGAGCAGACACTTGTTGCACTTCATCCAACGAATTGAAATTGGACTTGTTATTACCAATGAATTCTTTGATTTGCTCATAGGTTTTGAAGTTATGCTGCGTAAATTCCACAACATCCGTGTACAAATCACGATCTGCTTTCAGCATCGTTTTATTTTGACCTACCAATGCCAAAACTTGTTCTTGATCACGAGCAGTGAATAATTCCGTTAATCCCTTGTGGAATTTTTTAATATGTGTACCAAAAGGATAAATTTCATATTCTTCCTTTATCTTATTTACTTCAAGTAATTTGGTACCTAATTTTAGCCTTAATTGATCCACAGCTTCTTTCAAATCAGAAGATGTGACAATTATAGTTTCTGCAAATATTTCATGGTTTACCGCGTGAATAAATCCGTTAATTTCTTCTTGTGAATGTGCTTTCTGATTGAGAATTAAAATAGAATCTCGTTCACGGCTATTCAGACCTTTATCAATAAATTGAACCAAATCAATACTATCGTTTTTCCACTCAAATCGTTTTACCCCTTTTTGAGCAATCTTTAATAATATATCTAAAATAGCCAGGTCTTTCCAACCGTATGGTGTTCTTTCAAAGTGTTTAATTACATCATCAACACTTGGATTCTCGCCCATTAAAGCCATTTTATTCACCAACTCTTCTTCTGCAATATCTAAGCCTGTATTAGCCTTTATTTGCTTTGATTTAGCGTTAGCAATCAGCGTGGCGTTTGAAGTAGCATAGGCATTACTCAGGTCGTGCTTGCTATAAGTCACTTCTAAATGTCTTATTATCATTGCTTCCAAACGAGCCGCAATGGTAGCACCTTTCAGTTCATCCGCTGTAACCACTTGTTGGTTTGATATGATGCTTGTGTTCAAAAACTTTTGCTCAAATCGAAACTTAATTTCATTTAAAACTATAACATTTGTATTTCTGAAATTGTTTAGTGTTTCCACGCGTGTACCCGTAGCATTCGCTGAGTTATTAGCAATGAATTTTTGCGTGCGTGCATATTCCAAAAACTTACTTTTCAGCTCATTATCCCTATTGAACCAATCACCAATGGCAATCACCAAATCATTTGCAGGACTGTTGATTGCTAATTGTTGTAAATCAGCAACATCAAACACTGAAAATCTAATTTTAAAATCACCATTTCTGATAATTTCCTTGTCATCAATACCCAACGCAGCTTTAAAGTTTCTGTTTCCAAAAAAGTTAATATCAGGCTTTGGCTTAATGATTTTATCTATAATGTCTTTGTAGAAGTAATCAAAACGATCTTCGCTATTGATGCTAGTCGATTTAATCAATTGTGCAACATCAATCTCATCATCTTTTAAGAAGCGGTACTTACCTTCACTAACCTGAATGATGTTTTTCTGAACTAATAATTCCAGTATAGCAGTAACATCCTTCTGAACTTCTAGCTTTGGTGTATCTACTGCTTTCATCAGTAATAAAGCTAAATTTTCAACATTAGCCGGAAAATTCACTCGATGACTTTCACCTAAATTGGAAATCATGAATAAAACATTCACAACACGACGGGCAAATTCGTTATCTTTCACTTCATTGATGTGGTAGGCACGATCCAAGATACTTCGCGCTACAAAAGTCAGGTTTTTATCAAATTGGTCATTGAAGAACAGATCAAAAGGAACAAAATATCCTACTTCCTCATCCTTACATTTCTCTGCTGTAAAGTGGGTGATGCCTAAGATGGAACGTTCGGTGTTCTTCACCCCCTGTCCCACGTAACCTACATTACTAAAGGATTCGAATACATCCGAAATTAGACGAAATTGGTAAGGAACGAATGGATATGTCAGCGTAAAATCTTCTTTGTCTTTGTAATTTTCATATAAGTCATGATCAAATACAAATTGATTGTCCACCGCACCCTTGTTCTTTTTATAATACTCAGAAAGCGTACCGATACCATCAGCTTTCTTTTCTAATACTCTCTTTTTGGTGATGTACGTGGCATCTTGACTTTCCAGAGAAATAATCGTTTCAAATCGACCAAGAATTTTACCGAAATCACCCGTTTTAGTATCTGTGTTGTCGATCAAATTGGATAGATCCTGCTGTGCCGTGCAAACTATCCATATTTTCGTTCCGATATTAGTACCTATTTCTTCTACTATGGTCTGTAAATTGAGTAAAAGTGCTGTATTAGACCCAATGTACTGAGATACTTCGTCCAACAGGAAGATCATTCGGTAGTTATCAGGTTTCTCTTTTAGGAAATCTTGAAACTCTTCGATTAAGAAATCTATAGTATAGTCTTGTTCCTTGTCTTTAATAGCATTTTTTAATGATTCTACGTCAAATTCGGGATTACAACCACAGGCAATATCAAGCACTTTAGTCAGTGATGATTTGACGAATCTTTGAATGTTAATACCTGACCATTCTTCGTTAAACTGTTCTTTAATTTTTTGTTTAAATATCTCAAAGCACCCTTTTTTGTCCAGTAATTTTTCCAAATACAAGGCTAGTGCGATGTTGGAACTGTTATAACCTCTAAAATGATTCAGTTGGTTCAACAGTACTCTGGTGATGCGATCTTTAGCATCCTTATTCCCTGATACTGCATCTATATTAAACATTATTTCTTCAATCTCTAATGCGTTCAATTTCTTCTGCAATAGTGATAGCAGATTAGGATTTGGTTCCTCTAAAGCACCTAGATTTTTGGCACCTTCAATGAAATTAACAAATGCTTTTTCTCTGTATTTTTTATTTAGACAATAAAACAAATACTTAATAAAGTGAGACTTTCCACTACCGTAGTATCCACTGATCCATACACCCGTTTTACCTTCTTTCTTATTGGCAACGGAATCCAGGAATTTGTAGACATTTTTAGTAATACCAGGGGTAAAGACATATTCTTCAATCTCTTGATTGATGAAATAGTCTTCCATTTCACTCACCACAACAGCAGGATTAATTCTTCGTGTAATTTCTTTGTCGTAAAGTTCTTTAATTGCTATCATAGTACTATTCTGTTGCTAAGTATTTGTTTAAGTGATTCGCTCGGTATAAATTATCGTCATTTAGTAACCCGAACATATTGTAATTGTTGTGTTCGTAATTCCCCGGATAAAAGATGATTATCTTAAATTCTTTGATTAGTTGTTCTGTGTTTTTTAGGAAGTCGGAAACTCGTAAATAGGGGTATGCACTACCAAAACCATGTAAAACGAGGTATACCTTTTTGTTATCATCATTGTTGGCGAAGTGCGCTTTTACCTTGTTTTCAAAATTGGTGTAAAAATTACCATCATTAATTTCTTCAAGAATCCAATCCAAAGCTTCATCCGAATCTTCTTTTTCTTTTTCCAAAATTAAATCAAAAAGTGTACTCCCGGAAAATACTTCACCTTTCAAGAAATGAATCATTTCTTCATACATGTTGATCACAAGGCAATTCAGATAATTGTTTGGTCGTTCCAATTTTTCAATTAGAAAGGCAATTTCCTTCCTCATCTCATATTCCAATTCGGGCTTATACGTATAGATGTAAGCAGGGAAAAACAAGTTACCGGTCCGTGGTGCCTGAAAACCACGGTCAGCCATTAAATCATACAATTTATTGCTATCAAACATCATTATATCTCTTGTTTTTCTATGTCATTAAGTAGTGCCACATCCATAAACCAATAATCACCCACTAGGTTACATTCTTTTAGAATCGTAGTGTCAACATCTATTTTTTGTAACTTATTTTTAATGACCATTCCTAAATCAATTAGCATTTTGATCACCACTTGTCCACATTTGTAAATTGATTTTTCAGTAATCTTTTCCAGTTCAGGATGGTGGTCCATCTTACGATGCAAGAAGTTAGTAAAGTCAGAGACAGCTAAATCAGTATCCAAATTTTGCCATTTATTCAAAACTACTTCCAACATAAAATGTTTGATTATTGGATACGTCTTACATATTGCATAAAATAAGATCACGTTTTTAGTGAATTTGTTTGCTGTTGTAAAGCGATCAATTAGTGTAGGGTTATTTAGAGCACGTAACCTCTTTTCTATTTCACTTTTCAATCGTTTCTTGGAACTCTCAGCATTCACGGGAATGACGGTGTAGTTAACCGTTTCTTTTCCCACTATGAAATCTTCAATATTGATTATAGAACCAATTATTGCTTCTGTTTCGCGAGTAAGTAGTGCACCAGCGGTAAAAGCTGTACTGTATTTAATTTTATCGTCGATCATATTAGTTAATAATGCTATTATTTTCCACCAATAGATCTTTCGCCTCTACTCGCAATAGTATTGCGATTTTATATAACTGTTCAATAGTAGGTTGTCTTCTATTCTGTGCGTACGAGTTAACCATATTGTAACTTTTGCCTAAATTTTCGGCTAACCAAGTCTGGGTCAGTCCTTTTTTCTCTAACTCTACCTTTATTCTATTCATTTGAAAAATTTATGGTTTAAAAGTAGAATTTTATACTGTATATAACAAAATATGAGATAGTCTTTTTTGATTAATTATTCATTTAGCTTAACCGCTCCGGTCACCATTTGTCACCTTCTATTATTAATGATCATTAAAATTTAACGTTTCAATTCTAAACTTTTACACCCTTTCTGTCTATAAGCTGTATAAAATTAGCTTATGAAACTACATTTAAACACAAATATCAATTATAGTATTAGAAGTGTTAAAGATCAATTAGAATTAACAAACCAGAATAGAAAGACCGTCAACGATGATCAAGTATTAGATCAGATTAAATTAAATTATAATTTAAATAATACATATAACCTCATTTATGATGTATTATTAAATAGAACTAGTTACACATGTAAAACACCATGTACAGCGGGCATTAAGTGTCAAAACAGCAGCACTATACCAACAGCAATATGTGCTCAAAATACGCTGTTTTTCAACCAATCGAGTCATATTTATATTCCAAATAAAGTTTTACATGTCCTACAAAAATATGTTTCCAAATTTCAATTGAGAAAAGTAGATGCCGATTTAAACGTAGCTATTGAATATTGTTTGCTTTTTTTAATGCAATTAGATTCAACATCCTACACCAATGATAATCAAAACGACGATGTATGGAAATCACTCAATGCTGCATACCTGCGTGAATTCTTCACCACTGATCCACTATGCTATAAAAAGATAACAGATGTAATGTCAACACCCACTTCAAAAGGAACAATAATCGAATGTGATGGCATATATATTAGGGGAACAAAAAACTACCATTACAGATTAGCTGACAACTATAGAGGGAAAGGCTATTCATCTTATAAACTACAAACCACAAAGGCAAAAGTCCTTTTACAAAACTGCCATCAAAAAAAATGGCACAATACAAAAAACAATATCATTTGTCAAAACTTAATTAAGTTTTATCAATTAGTAACATTACCCACTTTAATTGAGATTGACGATGAAGCTGATAGACTAATTTCAATGAAATATAAAAACAAAAAAGGCAAAATTCTAAAAAGACTAAACAAGCATAGTAAATCATATTTTAAAGATTCAAGCAAATATTCTTTTGTCGAAGATGCAGTAAAAATATTTGAAAGACTGATTGTAAATGGTATTATGATTCCTATACCTGGTGGTGCAGCTAGTGGGGGACGAGTGGTCGATTGCTTTACGCTTATGCCCTCCTGGATTAGAAACTTGGTTAAAGTAAATGGTAAAAAAATAAGCGAGTGTGATTACAGTTGCTTACATCCCAATTTAGCAATATCAATATACGGCGGTAATTCTCAATATGTAACACATACGAAAATAGCTAATTCGATTGATATTGACGAACATAAAGTAAAAGTAGAACATTTAGCCTTCTTTAATATGGAAGTGTGGCAAATGAAACAATCACCATTATATAATTATTACAAAAGATTTGAAAACTGGATGTTGACTAATATTATTAACGAAAAACAAGCTGACAATCATAAACACAAAATAACCTCACACCGATTATTTAGACTAGAAGTTGACATCATGACAGAAGTCATTCGAATTTTGAACAGGGAATATATATATGTAGGATACGTTTATGATGCCATATTTTTCGATCCCACACATGCCGAGAGAGTAAAAGAAGTAATGGATACCGTTGTCATCAAACTAGGTGTGTATACCACTGCAAAACTATCAAAATAGCAAAACCCCTTTCAGACAACAAAGAACAACCCCTTAGCCCCTATAAAGATATTTTCAAAATATTACTGGTACAGATACGCATTGCGGCGTACCTTAGCCCTTCATTATAAGGCATATGAAGAAAAGAAAGATCATAACAAAAGAACAAGTGCGGTATATCATTAAAAGATATCGCATACTCATAGATAATTTTACGATAAATGACGATGGCCTAATCGACGTAAAAGGTAACGTCAAGATTTGCGACGGTAAATTGCAAAAACTTCCGTTAAGATTTAGAAATGTGAGCGGCAATTTTCATTGTAATTCTAACTGTCTAAAGACCCTAATAGGCTCACCCCAATGGGTCGGCGGTAGTTTCAATTGCAGTGATAACGACCTTTATACTTTAAAACATGGTCCAGTAATAGTAAGAGGAACCTACCGTTGTAGCGAAAACAACCTTATCACACTAAAAGGGTGTGCGATAGAAGTAGGTCGTGACTTATTATGCAATAATAATAATCTAGTAAATTTAGTAGGAAGTCCAGATAAAATACATGGATATTTCAACTGTAAGCTGAATAAATTAAGGTCATTGGAAGGTTCCCCAAAAGAGATGTTTGGGCGATTTCATGTTTCTTATAATCGCCTCAATGATTTTTCAGGCGCACCGCAGAATATGCGTTGCGAAATATACGCCACATCTAATTTTTTAAACAATTTAAAAGGTTTACCGATCGATTATGAAGGGCAGCTATTTATCGACGCTAGTACAAAATCCCTGAACACCGGAGAGATAGATTATAACAAAATGAAAGTGCAGCTGAGAATAATAAACAAATTTGGACACAATTTTATACCAAAGCAAATATTGGATAACTACGCCCATATAAATTTGATTATGAAGTACCAACGCTACTATGATATATGGACAATTGATGACGCGCTTGATGAGCCCAATTTCGATATGTTCATCGAAGATATAGAAGACGGGTTGTTATAAAAAGCAGTTAAGATTATTCCATTTAAAAATATTAATAAACTTCATCTTATCATAGGTTTAGGACTACGATACGACGGGGAATCGCACACAATCTGGCATTTACTAAAATTTTAGGCAATTGTGTTTTTTTAAATAATATACAAAATTGTACGAATTTGATATAAAATGTATTACTTGGCTATCCGACCTTAAGAAAAATCAGTTACTATATAAGGAAAATAATGAAAGAGGCCATAGCCCCTTTAATTATTGTTAATATACATTCGGAAACTAACTTTTTACAATACTATCTATTAATTTCTTCCTCAATATCTGTGTTTCATTCAATAGTGTATGTACAGCCTTTACAATTGAAATTTTATTGTAAGCGGCAGAACTCGTCCCAAAATAATTATTGTCCCAATCAAAGGTATCATCATCGTCAACGTAATTATCTTGATAATAATTAGCCAACGAACTTACCATAAAGCACTCTGGCGACACATATATCTCGACAACAATATAATTTTCCATATCTAACTTCGTTTCATTATCGTCGTTGTGATCACTATAAACATCAGTAAATAAAACACAGGTATTATTTAATTGGTCCAGGTAGTACATGTAACGCAAATCACAATGTATACCATCTTCCAGCGGGACGCTATTTGCATAACAATTTAGAACATACTTAGACATACTTTTTTTAGATACAACCACACCGTCAGTGAACAGCGTATCGTAAAAATCCACCTTATCTTTCTCTAGTTTCTTAACCTGCAAATCAATATTGACCTTCCTAACACTTAATGCCTGCTTCTTTTTGATCGTATGACCAATTCCATTTGTTTTCATATTTTTTACGTTTATTTATATGTTATATAAAAAAGTTTATAAAAAGTTTTAAATTATTTAAAAAAAAATCCAAATTGTCTTTAAAACCAACGATAACAATATGATTTATAGCAAACTTATCTAATAATTTAAAAATAAAGCTAAAAAAAAATAAACTTTACAATCACGAAATGATATAAGTAATGTAACAGCATTAAAGTTGATTGCATTAAAAAAACAATTATGGAATACGGTGAATATGTTAGTAGGAAGGAAGCAATGTTAATACTTGGAATAAAAAGTGAAACCACAATGATTAAATATGAGAAAAAAGGTAAAATTAAAGCTCACAGACCGTTAAGTAACAGAACCAGATACAAAGTTTGCGATCTACTAAAATTACAAAACAAGGGATAGCACTATGAGCTATCCCTTTTGCTTCCATTACCAAATTCAAAATATCAAAAATGTATATAATTAGGGCATACCTCAAAATGATATATATTATCAAGCATAATACATCGGTTTTTCATGTATGTTTTTGCCAGTCTAAAAACATACACTATATTAGCAGAAAATAGACAAGATTATGGCAAAAGTTAAGTACAACAGAATTTCAGGTGAAGAACAAAATAGCAGCCGCCAAGAAATGAATGCAAAAGATTTTGCAAAACTGTATCTTGATAAAATTTCTGGCTCAACCAAATTTAGGGAACGCAAAGAAGCCAAAAAGCTTTTACATGATATCGAAATTGGTTTCGCATCCGAGATTCATATTACATCAATAGATCGTCTCGGTCGCGACATAATTGATATACTTACAATGGTTGAATTCTTCAATGAAAAATCAATTAATTTATTTGTAGAGAACATAGGTATGTTTTCACTAATCGAAAATAAGCCGAATCCAAGCTTTAAAATGATAATAAGTGTTCTAGGGAACGTTGCGGAAATGGAGCGTTTAAATATGCTCGAAAGGCAGAGAAACGGCATTCAAGCAAGAAAAGCACTAGGGCTATACTCAGGTAGACTTTATGGTACTTCTATGACTAATGAAGAAATTTTGAAAAAATATAAAACAGTGGTAAAAGAACTGAAAAATGGAGAATCCCTAAGAAGAGCTGCTAAGATTGGTGGCTGTAGTCTGGGGACAGCGCAAAAGGTTCAAAAGTTAATCAGCAACTGATATTTAAATAGTAAAAAAAGAAGGCGAAATTTAATGATTTCACCTTCTTTTAGCAAGCACTCAAACCTGCATTTATTTGTGTTATTAGGACAGCCTGACAATTCTCTTAATCATCATCGTCATTGATTATATTACCGTCAGGTGTGATCCAATCACCACCCATTAAATAAACTGCACAATCACAGTTTAAACTATATCTATCATTATAAAATGCTAAAAATACATCATCACAATCTTCTTCCAGCCATAATTTCCCTCTGTAATCAATCGGAAATAGCTCGTCATACTTTTTTTGTTCGTTTTTTGTCATAAGTGTTAAATTAAAAATTTATATTTTTAGTTGCTCGACTATCAATGCCGAGCTCCTAACACTTATATAAAAGATTGACGTATTAGTTTAGTATTTTTTAAAATTTATTGTAGTTCCGGTATTTTATGAAGGTTAAAATCCGATGAAATCAAAAAAGCAAAAGAAAAATATTTAACCAAAACAATCCTATATGCCGAGATTTAGAAGATGATAACAACGTACCACAAAATAAGCACTTGCAGATTATGAATTCCTTAGTAAATTCTGTATCAACTTTCATAAAATATCAGGATAAGTACCAAATCGAAAAAATCTAATTCTATATATAAAAAAAGTCCCCAAAAAAATATTTTGAGGACTCTTGTAAAGAGGCTTAATTAATTACTGCATTTTCAATATTATAAATTTTTTCTGGATAACTACTCATACTACTAAAACCAGTAAAAGTTCCTTTTATATTAACTAAATCAATAAATCCCATCCTATACTCAGGCTCTAGACCGCCCCCATCTACTTTGTATTCAAAAACTCGAGACGATTCGTTAGCTAAATACATTTTTAGTTTTTTGACAGATTTTGGATCTGCTAAAGTAATGTTCAGTCCCACTGAATAAGTTCTTTTATAATCTTCATTATAGTTAATTTCAAGTTTATCATAATATTGTGTGACAAAAGCCCCGCCACCTGGTGGACGGTTATTATATGGGATTGCCATATTTTTTTGTTTATCATAACAAACACCACTTATACTAACCTCATTACCTGAAATAAAATAAGATACTATACCAATGTCTTTCAGTTCGATTACTTTATCAAGATTTTCGGATTCAAAAAAATTGTCGCCTTTTAACTTTTCAGCAAAAGAATAGGAATCATAAATTAAATTAGAGTCTGAATCTACATTTTCTTCAACAATGTTAGTTACGCTATTTGTAACTTCTAATTCTGGGTGTTTTTCGGCTTCCCCATTTTCACTTTTTTTGTTTTCGCAGTTAGTTAGCGACATTACCACTATTGCAGAAAAAATCAAATTTGATGTAATTCTTTTCATATTTTAATAATTTTAATTGTTCAAACCAAAACTATGCACTTTAATAATGAATAGTTTACGGCTTTCCACAATTTGATCAAAAAACTCTTAAAATATTTATTCTAATTCATCACTTTAGTTTTAAAAGACTGTCGGTATAATATTTTACCGATAGTTATATATAATCACAAAGCTTAAAGTACAGCACATACTTAAATACTGCGCCCTATTTTAATGTGCAAAAATTAAGCAAAAAAAATCCCTGTCTTTTTCAACAGGGACTTTTTTGATATACTGATTGAATATAAGAGGTAGATTATTTAAATTAGATTTAAAACGTGACTATACAAGGAAACATGTCTACCATTTCATATCATTTCATATCACAAAATTACTACGTGAATTACTACGCTAAAATAAAAAAACCCCGTAAACATTGCGTTTAGGGGGTTTTTTGTTGGTCTACAAGGACTCGAACCTTGAACGACTGCACCAAAAACAGTTGTGTTACCATTACACCATAGACCATCGTTGCTGCTAAGCGAGTGCAAATTTATAATAAAATTCAGCTTGCGCAAACTTTTTTGAACTTTTTATTAAAAAAAAATGCAAAAAAAATTGACCAGCATCTTTGTCATCTTCAAAATTACTAAAAACCAACATGTTACCAAAAAAAATAGTTTGACAGAAATTTTCGATAATCTTTCCTACCTTAAATAAAAAAACATTTTCTTTGTAACTTAAATATAACTAAATTTCAATACATGAATAAGGCGCCATTCAATTTCAATAAATGGAATACGATTATAGGTTGGTTTACATTTGTAATCGCATTAATAACTTATACCCTTACAGTTGAACCCACCATGAGTTTTTGGGATTGCGGAGAATATATTGCTACTGCAGCAAAACTTCAAGTTGGCCACCCGCCCGGAGCACCTTTGTTTCAAATGATTGGTGCGTTCTTTGCCATGTTTGCGTCAGATAACGAACATATCGCCTTAATGGTTAATATGACTTCTGTTGTCTCTAGCGCCTTCACTATATTATTTTTGTTTTGGTCTTCATCGATGATTTTGAAAAAATTAATTTCAAGAATAGAAGAGCCAAATCAAAAAGAGAACGAAACAACTCAATTAAACACAAGTAATGCTATTGTAATTTTAGGCGGCTCTTTTGTTGGAGCTCTATCCTATACTTTTTCTGATAGCTTTTGGTTCAATGCGGTAGAAGCCGAAGTTTACGCTATGGCTTCCTTGTTTATTTCCCTTCTTTTTTGGTTAGGTTTACGCTGGGAACAAGACATGGATTCACCTAGAGGAAATCGATGGTTATTGATTATTTCACTAGTAATTGGGTTGTCATTTGGAGTTCACTTTATGGCTCTGTTAACGATCCCTTCAATTGGACTACTGTACTTCTTTAAGCATTACAAAACAGTAACCGTTAAAAACTTCATCGTTGCTAATGTTGTCGTTATCTCAATACTGCTATTTATTTTCAAATTACTACTACCGCTAACCATGTCTTTCTTTGCAGGAACAGAAGTTTTCACAGTTAATTCACTTGGAATGCCTTTTGACTCTGGAACCATTCTAGTTACTGTCATTCTTACAGCGGCATTTTATTTTGGTTTAAAATACACTAAAAACAAAGGCCTTGTTACTTACAACACTTTAATCCTTTGTATATTATTTGTTTTAATTGGGTTTTCAACCTGGACAATGTTACCTGTTCGTGCTAATGCCAACGTAAACATTAATGAAAACAAACCTTCTGATGCGCGCGAGGTACTCGCTTATTACAATAGAGAGCAATATGGCTCTAACCCCTTGTTCTACGGCCCTCAGTACACTGAAGCTTTTGCTGGTTTAGATAAGAACAACCCGTATCTTGATAAGGCTCCTAACTATGAGAGAAACTATAAAACTGGAAAATATGAGATTGTAAATAATTTCAAAAATGCCGTGCAAAATCTTAACGACGAGCACAAAACTATTTTACCTCGAATGTGGAGCACAGATCATATAGCTAATTATATGAACTTTACAGACGCTCCCAAATTCGAATTAAACCCTAATTATCCTTATGAAGATGATTTAGCTAAATACGGAGTTGACGCAAGCCAATTATCCGAAGAAGATTACAATAGAGCTATTGGACAGTTAAAAAATGAAATTCGAAAAACAGTTTCCGAATTTAGAACTGCTTACGCACAAAAACAGATTGACAATGATGGTTATGTGAAATTCCTGAAAAGCTACGGTGATTACTTAATCATAGAGAAACCATCCACGGTAGACAATTTAAGTTTTATGTTTGAATATCAGTTTGGATACATGTACGTAAGATACTTGATGTGGAACTTTGTAGGACGTCAAAATGATATCCAGGGAAGATACGACAGTCAAGATGGAAACTGGATTAGTGGAATAAAATTCATGGATGAATTACACTTGGGTTCACAAGATAATTTACCAGAGGATGTCCTTAACAATAAAGGACGTAACACCTATTATTTCCTTCCATTTCTTCTAGGACTTATAGGACTTATGTATCATGCTACTAAGGATCGAAAAAGTTTCTATGTATTATTGACTTTATTCTTATTCACAGGTATTGCCTTAAAAATTTACCTGAATGAAAGACCGTTTGAACCAAGAGAGCGTGATTATGCCTTAGTGGGATCTTTTTATGTTTTTGCAATTTGGATCGGGTTTGGAGTTTACGCATTGTACGAAAGCGCCCAAAAATACCTAGCTCCAAAAATAGCAGGTCCAATAATTATTGCAGCCAGCATATTAGCAGCTCCAGTTCTTATGGCATCTCAAAACTGGGATGACCATGACCGCTCCGGCAAGTACACTGCAACTGCAATGGCAAAAGCCTATCTGAACTCATGTGACCCTAACGCTATTCTATTTACCATAGGTGACAACGACACTTTCCCGTTGTGGTACGCACAAGAAATAGAGCATGTAAGGACTGATATTAAGATTGTAAATACTAGTCTTTTCATGACCGATTGGTATATCGACCAAATGAAAACAAAAACATACGAAGCTGAGCCATTACCAATCTCTTTTACACACGATCAGTATGTAGGAGACAAATTGGATTATGTAGCATACATTCCAAAAACAGAAAGCAGATGGGAGATAAAAGACTTAATGACTTTTATTAAAAATCCAAAATCCACCGTTGGTTTGCAAAACGGACAAACAATTCATTTTTACCCAACGAATAAAATTAGAATCCCTGTCGACAAAAATGCTATCATAGAAAACAAGGTTGTTTCACCTAAATACTATGATTCTATTGTTCCTTACATTGATATTGACATCAAAGGGAACGCCTTGTATAAAAACCGACTAATGATGCTTGACATTGTAGCCAATAATAATTGGAAAAGACCTATTTTCTTCAGCCCTGGTGCTTTTGATGATGAAGACTATCTTTGGATGAAAGACTTCCTTCAACTTGATGGAATGGTCTATAAATTAGTTCCCGTAAAAACTGCAATATCGAAAGATGGCAGTCCATTAGACATGGGACAAATTGATTCTGAAAAGATGTATGCCAATGTAATGAAATGGGATTGGGGTAATAGCGACAGCAACAAAATATACCACGATCCTGAAACTAGAAGAGAAAGCATCACTTACAGAACAAATCTTGCACGATTGATGGATCAATTGATTACTGAAAAAAAATTAGATAAGGCAAAAAACATTATCAATTTAGCTTTGACAAAAATGCCTTTGGATAAATTTGGGTATTATTCTTTAGTGGAGCCTTTTACAAAAGGATACTACCAAGTAGGTGAAAAAGCCAAAGCACAAGATCTATTAGAGAAATTGATTGCAAAATACAAAGACAATCTTAATTACTACAGTAAATTAAAGTCATCAGAACAATCGAGTTTAGCTATTGATATCATCACAGATCTTGAACGTTACAGAAGTTTACTACAGGTTATGGAAGAAAATGGAGATATGAATTTCTATAATAAAAATAGAACTGTCTTTAACACCTATATCGAAATGTTTGAACGTTTTGGGCGAGAAAAAGAATAAACGAATACGATAAATATCTTTAAAAAATGCAGCGAAATTTATAACTTTTGCTGCATTTTTTTTTAATTTTGATATAAACAAATACCACAATGAGCTTTTATTGGATTAAAACACATTTGCTTATCAAGAAGCTATTTTCTCAATATATATGGGACTTGCCAAATAATGAAAAGAAAGTTTATCTAACATTCGATGATGGTCCTACTCCAGAAATTACAGAATGGGTTTTAAAACAATTGGAACTGCACAATGCCAAAGCTACTTTTTTTTGCCTTGGGAAAAACATTGAAGCCCACCCCTCTATTTTCGGAAAATTAATACAGAAGAAACATACAATAGGAAATCACACTTTCAACCACTTAAACGGCTGGAAAACCAGCGATGAAGACTATACTAAAAACATTTTACTTTGTGAGAATTCTATTAAAAATCACAAAATTGAAATTAATCATTCAGAACCTAAACTCTTCCGCCCTCCCTACGGAAAAATCAAATCCGTACAAGCAAAAAAATTAAAGAATGAAGGATACAAAATTATTATGTGGGATGTTCTAAGTGCTGATTTTGATCAGACAATTACAGAAGAAAAATGTTTGAAAAATGTAGTTTCAAATATAAAACCGGGAAGTATAGTTGTGTTCCATGACAGCGTAAAAGCATTCAAGAATCTAGAATACACACTGCCAAAAGTCTTGGAATATTTAGATAAAAACAACTTCCAATGCGAAGCTATTTAACTAACGAAGTTGATTTAAATTATTACAACTGCTCTTGTACAATACCAATAAGAGTGTTAGCGTCTAACTCGCCAGATTGTCTCCAGATCATTTGCCCCTCTTTATAAATCATTAAGGTAGGAAGCCCTTTAATTCTTAAAGCATCGGCCAATTCTTGGTTTTTATCCACATCAATCTTAATGACCTTTGCTTTATCGCCAAGTGCTGCTGCCACATCCCTAATTACAGGATGCATAGAAACAGATGACTCATTCCAATCTGTGTAAAAATCTATCAACACAGGCACTCGTGCGCTTATAAGTTCTCCAAATTTTGACATAAAATCTACGAATTTAATTTTTTAAATCTACTTAAAAAAAACAGACATTAATCTACAAATGTAGCATTTTTAACTAATTATGCGACATTCTTACCTTTTTTTAGTTCAATGACCGTAATTTCAGGCATTATTCCAACTCTACCAGGGTATGCGTGATAGCCAAATCCTCTATTTACATAGACATATCTTCCTAGGTTTTCGTATAAACCAGCCCATTGTGCATAAACGTATTGAGCTAAACTCCACTTAAAATAACCCGGAATTTCTATACCAAATTGCATACCATGCGTATGTCCAGACAAGGTTAAGTGAAAATTCTTTTCATGATTTTTGATTTCATAATCCCAATGACTAGGATCATGACTCATCAAGATTTTAAAATCGTCTTGATTAACCCCTAGTGAAGCTTTGTTAATATCACCTGCTTTTTTGAAATTTTGCCCCCAGTTTTCTACACCAATTAATGCAATTTTGTCGCCCCCTTTTTCTATATAAGTGTGCTCATTCAACAATAGCTTAAAGTCAATTTCTCCGTAAAGATTCTTTATAGCCTGAAAGTTATCTTCTTTATCTTTTTCTGTAGGCCAAGTAACATACTCTCCATAATCGTGGTTCCCAAGAACAGAATATTTGCCATACTCGTGTTTCTTTATCCTATTGAAAGTTTCTATCCAAGGATGCATTTCTTTAGCATCTGTATTCACGATATCTCCGGTAAACAGAATCATATCTGAATTTTGCTCGTTTACCAAATCGATTGCATAATCAATCTTCTCTGGGTTATCAAAGCTCCCACTATGTACATCTGATATTTGTGTAATTGTAAAACCATCAAAAGCATCTGGTAAATCTGGAAAAAAGATACGCTGTTTAATTACTTTGTAGTTGTACCTCCCTATGGTTATTCCATAGATCAAAGACATAAATGGAATTGCCGCTAAACCTAGTCCTACCTGACTTACAAATTTTCTTCTCGAGGCAAAAAAGGCTGTATTATCATTGTTTTCTATAAAATAACTGATCGACCCAGCACCTAATCTAAATAGATCTTCCCCAAGTAAAATAAGAGTTAATACCATTTTAGGAACATACACCAGAAGCACTAGACCCATTGTAAACATAGTTTGTTTAGTTTGTCCAACAGAACGGTCAAACTGCATAAAAGAATAAACAATAAATATAAAAAGCAGTACACTAAGGATTTGATAAGAAACCAAAACCCATTTTAACTTTATTAATGTTTTTAATGCTTGAAATGCATAAAGCTCAATTATGATAAGAAAAAGGCTTAAAAATACGATACGGAAAATCATTATAATTATTTTTATTGACAAAATAACAAATTAAGAAAACACTATGTGTAGTTATTAATCAATATTTAACTAAAACCGTATCAAATATTTTGCTTTCATATTTTTTAAAACAAGAAAAGGCTGGTAAATTAATTATTTCGCTTTATCTAATCTAATAATTACATATTCAAAATAACCATACAACCTTCGATGGCAAATCAAAATTTTTAAATTATGACATAGGTAGTTTCGACATTTCTTTAATAAAAACAAACAATACTGCTGACCTAATATAGTGGTCTAATTTAAAACAATCTTTAGAATAGCAATCTTTAGAAATATTGAAATCCGTTCCGACTTTATCTTTTAAGTTTTGTACTTTTGAAATCTTTACAAAATCACAATCATGCCAGAACAAAAACGTCTCTTTTTACTCGATGCTTACGCTTTAATTTTTCGAGGATATTATGCCTTTATTAAAAACCCAAGAATAAATTCTAAAGGAATGGACACTTCGGCAATTATGGGATTCATGAATTCCTTAATGGATGTTATAAAAAGAGAAAAACCAGATCATTTAGCAGTTGCTTTTGACAATGGTGGAAGCCAATTAAGAAACGAAATTTACCCAGAATACAAAGCGCATCGCGATGCCACTCCCGAAGCTATTAAAATTGCTATCCCTTATATTCAGGATTTACTGAAGGCGATGCACATACCTATTATAGAAGTAAAAGGTTATGAAGCGGATGACTTAATAGGAACCATTGCAAAACAGGCCGAAAAAGAAAATTACAAAGTCTTCATGGTTACTCCTGATAAGGATTTTGCGCAATTGGTATCTGAAAACATTTTCATGTACAAACCAGCCCGAATGGGAAATGGAATCGAAATTTGGGGTGTTCCAGAAGTATTGGAAAAATTTGAAATAGAAAGACCCGATCAAGTTATTGATTTTCTAGGAATGATGGGGGACGCCGCTGATAACATTCCTGGCCTTCCCGGAGTAGGTGCAGTTACAGCTAAGAAATTCCTAAAAGAATTTGGGACAATGGAAAACCTATTAGCTAATACAGACAAGCTAAAAGGAAAAATGAAGGAGAATGTTGAAGCAAACAAAGAGAAAGGACTTTTGTCGAAAACATTAGCCACCATACTTCTTGATTGCCCCGTAGTTTTTGACGAAAATGATTATGAATTATCAACTCCTGATGTTGAGAAAACAGACGCTCTTTTTAATGAGTTAGAGTTCCGTAGAATGGCAGAACAGTTTGATGCCATATTCAAAAAAGGCGGAACAGCAACAACTAACACCGCTACAGAAGAAGCTAAATTATATAAAAGTCCACAACCAAAAAGCGAAGAGCAATTTGACCTTTTTGCAAGTGCAATTCCTAACGAAGCTTCAGATGCTACGCACCACCAATATTACAACACCTTAGAAAACACAGAACATTCATATCAAATTATTCAAGGTGACTTGGGTATAAAATTGCTTTTGCAAAATTTACTTAAACAAGATTCCGTTTGTTTTGATACTGAAACTACAGGTTTAGACGCTCTGCATGCAGAACTTGTTGGTATTTCATTTTCATTCGAAAAAGGAAAAGGATTTTACGTTCCTTTTCCAGAAAATCAAGAAGAAGCGCAAGTTTTGATTGATAAGTTCATTCCTTTTTTCGAAAATGAATCCATTGAAAAAATTGGCCAAAACTTAAAATACGACTTAAAAATCCTCTCTAATTATAACATTAATGTAGAAGGTAAATTGTTTGATACTATGATTGCTCATTATCTGATCAATCCAGATATGCGTCATAACATGGACATACTTTCTGAAACCTATTTGAAATACTCTCCAAAGTCGATTGAGGCCTTAATTGGAAAAAAAGGAAAAAACCAAAAATCGATGCGTGATGTTGATTTAGAGGAAATCAAAGAATATGCAGCAGAAGATGCTGATGTCACTTTTCAGTTAAAGCAATTATTTTCTGTCGAATTAGAAAAAACCGAGACCAAAAAACTCTTTGAAGAGATTGAAATTCCTTTGGTAAAAGTCTTGGCAGACATGGAAAAAGAAGGAATCAGACTAGACACTGATTTTTTGAAGTCATTATCACATGATTTAGACACCGACATTAAAAAACTGGAAACCGCTATTTATGAGATTGCAGGAGAAGATTTTAATTTAGCATCACCAAAGCAACTCGGCGATGTTTTATTTGACAAATTAAAAATTGGCGGAGCCAAACAAAAGAAGACTAAAACGGGACAATATGCCACGGGCGAAGAAGTTTTAAGTTACTTAGCTAATGAAAATCCAATCGTAAAAGACATTCTTGACTGGCGCCAATTAGTGAAACTAAAAAACACTTATGTTGACGCTTTGCCAAATCAAGTAGACCCGGTAACCCTTAGAGTGCATACAGATTATATGCAAACTGTGGCTGCAACAGGTCGATTGAGCTCCAATAATCCTAACTTACAGAACATCCCTATTCGTACGGAACGAGGACGACAAATAAGAAAAGCATTTGTAGCAAGAGACGAGAATTACACCTTAGTTTCTGCCGATTACTCCCAAATAGAATTGCGAATCATTGCAGCACTGAGTGGTGAGGAAAACATGATAAAAGCGTTTTTAAATCACGAAGACATTCATAAATCTACTGCTTCAAAGGTATTTGATGTTCCACTGGAAGAAGTCACGAGAGAACAACGTAGCCATGCAAAAACAGTAAACTTTGGAATAATATATGGAGTTTCTGCATTTGGACTTTCAAATCAAACAGATTTATCCCGTTCTGAAAGTGCTGCTTTAATTGAAGCCTATTACAAAACCTATCCAAGATTGAAATCATACATTTCAGAGCAAATTGATTTTGCAAGAGAAAATGGATATGTACAAACAGTTTTAGGTCGTCGTCGTTATTTAAAGGACATCAACTCACAAAACGCAATAGTTCGTGGTGGAGCAGAACGTAATGCGGTTAACGCACCAATCCAGGGAAGTGCAGCCGACATTATCAAAATCGCGATGATTAACATTCATAAAAAACTGATTGCAGAAAACTATAAAAGTAAAATGCTACTTCAGGTTCATGATGAACTTGTGTTTGACATTCACAATTCAGAACTGGAAAAAATGAAGGAGATGATCAAATACGAAATGGAAAATGCATTCAAACTTGACGTTCCTTTAGATGTAGAATTAGGAGCTGGTAAAGATTGGCTGGAAGCGCATTAATATATAGAGCCCCCAAAAAAAAAATCCACTCCAATTAAATAAAGGAGTGGATTTTTTTTATATCCTGATTCTAATTATAATTACAACTTTCTAGAAGACTCTCTTTCTTTTAATTTTGTTTTAATAACCACTGTTTCATAAGGAATATTTTCTTCTTTAGATTCTAATCTGTCAATTAGTAATTTAGCCGCCACTTCTCCAATTTCGACTCCGTGTTGACTTATGGTGGTTAGACTTGGGGTCAATCTTCGGGATGCTAGAATACCATCAGCAAAACCTATAATCGAAAGTTCTTCGGGAATTTTATATCCTTTTTTTAATCCAATTTTTAAAGCCGCAACAGAATCATTTTCATCCAGAGCAAAAACACCATCAATGGTATTATTATCAAATACGCCTTCAATTTTACTTTTTAGATCTTCTTCTGAGTCCGTACGAAGAATTATATTTTCATTTATTGCAATATTATTATCCTTTAAAGCTTTCAAATATCCATCAGCTCTTAATTTCCCCACACTCAAATTATCGACAGAAGACAACAAAGCAATATTTTTACACCCCAGATCAATTAATCGCTGCGTTGAATTTAAGGCAGAGTCAAAGTCATCTACAACCACTTTGTCACACTCAACACCAGCTGCAATTCTATCAAACATAACTATAGGTGTACCATCATTAATTATTTCCTTAAAATGAGAATAATCCTGAAGTTTTTGAGCTTCTTCTGAAACTGACAAAATAAATCCGTCAATAGTACCATTACTCAACATTTCTAAAGTATGGGCTTCCTTGTCCATCGATTCATTAGAAATACACATAATAACATTATATCCTTTTTCATCTGCTACTTTTTCTATACCACTAAATACTTTGGCAAAAAAAGAATTAAGAATATTAGGTATAATAACCCCAATGGTCTTCGTTTTTCGATTTTTAAGATTTAAACCGATTACGTTAGGCTTATAATTTTTAAGCTTCGCGTATTCCTTAATTTTAATTTTTGTTTGATCACTAATTTCAGGACTATCGTTAAGTGCTTTAGAAACTGTAGAAACAGAAACGTTAAGTTCTTTTGCTATTTGTTTTAGAGTTGCTTTGACTTTCATAATTAAGTAGGTGTTGGCTTTATCAGCAATTTAAGAGAAATCCATCTTAATCTGCTAAGTATTAGTTTTCTTTTAACGCAAATAGCTCTTTTTTTAGCTAATGATCCTTTATTGCTAACTCGCAAGATAAAACTTTTATTTCGATAACAAAAGTAATATAAAAATAGAACGACGCCACAATGTACAATTGTAAAAGCGAACTAATCCACGGCGCAACAAATATACAATTGATAATCAGGGGTAAAACGACTAAAAATTATTCTTTTAAGGTATTTGTATTTAAAATAATAAATTGTACTTTTGCATCCCCTTTAATGGGGATGGAATGTTTAATTAAAAAAATATTATGGACGCATTAAGCTACAAGACTCAATCAGCAAGCAAAGCCACCGTTACAAAGGAGTGGATTGTTGTAGATGCAGATGGGCATAACTTAGGTCGTCTTGCATCAAAGGTCGCAATGATCCTTAGAGGTAAGTACAAACCAAGTTACACACCGCACGTTGACTGTGGAGATAACGTAATTGTTATCAACTCAGAAAAAATCAACCTTACAGGTAACAAAATGGACGAGAAAATTTACATGCGTCACACAGGTTACCCAGGAGGTCAAAGAACTTTAACTGCTAAAGTATTGCAATCTAAAAACCCTGCATTACTAGTAGAAAAAGCTGTAAAAGGAATGTTACCAAAAAACAAAATTGGTGCTGAACTTTTTAGAAATTTAAATGTTGTTGTAGGTTCAGAGCACAAACAAGGTGCACAAAAACCGAGAACAGTTAACCTTAACGATCTTAAGTAATGGGAGTTATTCACAAAATCGGTAGAAGAAAAACCGCTGTTGCACGTGTTTATGTTTCGGAAGGAACAGGAGTAATCACTGTAAACAAAAAAGAATTCGCAACTTATTTCCCTACTGCTACTTTACAGTACAAAGTAATGCAACCTATGTCTATGACAGAAAATGCAACTAACTTTGATGTAAAAGTAAATGTTTACGGAGGTGGTTCAACTGGACAAGCAGAAGCTGTAAGAATGGCATTAGCACGTGTTATGTGTGAAGTAAATGCTGAAAACAGACTAATCTTGAAACCAGAAGGTTTATTGACAAGAGATCCAAGAATGGTTGAACGTAAGAAATTCGGTCAGAAGAAAGCTCGTAAGAAATTTCAATTCTCGAAACGTTAATATTGCCTGTCTTGAATACATTTATTCAAGACTTATTGAATTTATTATTGAATTTAAAACAATGTTGTTGTTGCCTACCGAGGTAGGAATTAGTTTAGCATCTAAATGCATTTAGCCGAGAAATCGCCATTCATGCATTGCTAATCAACAGAACGTAAACTAGTACAAAAAATGTCAAACAAAGTAGAAGTAAAAGAATTACTAGAAGCAGGTGTTCACTTCGGACACATGACTAGAAAATGGGATCCAAACATGGCTCCTTACATTTATATGGAGCGTAATGGTATTCACATTATCAATCTATATAAAACTGCAGCAAAAATTGAAGAAGCTAATGAAGCTTTGAAAAAAATCGCTGCATCAGGTAGAAAAATATTATTTGTTGCTACCAAAAAGCAAGCAAAAGACATCGTTGCTGAAAAAGCAAAAGCTGCAAACATGCCTTACATCACTGAAAGATGGCCTGGTGGAATGCTAACTAACTTCGTAACTATCCGTAAAGCTGTTAAAAAAATGGCTACTATTGATAAAATGAAGAAAGATGGTACTTTCATGACCCTTTCTAAAAAAGAGCGTTTACAAGTTGATCGTCTTCGTGCTAAATTAGAGAAAAATTTAGGTTCAATTTCTGATATGTCAAGATTACCAGCTGCATTATTTGTAGTAGATATCAAAGCTGAACACATCGCAATAAAAGAAGCTCAAAAATTAAACATTCCAGTTTTTGCAATGGTTGATACTAACTCTGATCCTCGTGAAGTAGAGTTCGTTATTCCATCAAATGATGATGCTTCTAAATCAATCGATAAAATTTTATCTTTAGTAACAGCTGCAATTGTTGAAGGACTTTCTGATAGAGGTTCTGACAAAGAAACTGACGCAACTGAAAAAGCGGCTCCAGCAGCTGAAAAAGTAGCTCCAGTAGCAACTGAAACAGCAGCTCCAGCAGTAACTGAGACTGCAGCTCCGGCTGCTGACACAGCGGCTCCAGCAACTGAAGAATAAAACAATATTTAAATTCCAAATTTTAAATTCCAAATTCCCAAAAAAAGATTAGAAACAATAAGTTGATAATTTGATAAAATTGGAATTTGGGATTTAGGAATTGGAATTTTTACTTTTAACCTTATAAAAAAATACAACATGGCAACAATAACTGCTGCAGACGTAAATAAATTAAGAACAGCTACAGGTGCTGGAATGATGGATTGTAAAAAAGCATTAGTAGAAGCTGATGGTGATTTTGAATTAGCAATTGAAAACCTACGTAAAAAAGGACAAAAAGTAGCTGCAAACCGTTCAGACAGAGAATCTACTGAAGGTGCTGCAATTGCTGTTGTAAATACTGACAAAACTGCTGGTGTTGTTATCACATTAAACTGTGAGACTGACTTCGTAGGAATGAATGAAAGTTTTGTGAAAATGGCTACTGAAATGGCTAACCAAGCATTAAACTTTGATACTAAAGAAGCATTTTTAGCTTCAGATTTCAACGGAATTACTATTGCTGATAAATTGATCGAGCAAACTGGAGTTATCGGTGAAAAATTAGAAATCAGAACTTTCGAGAAATTAGAAGGTGCATTTGTAGGTTCTTACATCCACTCTGGAAACAAGATCGCTACTTTGGTAGCTTTATCTGCTGCTCCTGCTGGTGCTGAAGAAGTTTCAAGAAACGTTGCTATGCAAGCTGCTGCTATGTCTCCTATCGCGTTAAACGAAGAAGGTGTAGATGCTGCAGTTATCGAAAAAGAAATCGAAATCGCAAAAGATCTTTTGCGTCAAGAAGGTAAACCAGAAGCAATGTTAGACAATATCGCTAAAGGTAAATTGGCTCGTTTCTTTAAAGATAACACTTTAGTAAACCAAGATTATATTAAAGACAACAAATTAAGTGTTGCCAACTATGTAAAATCTTTAGATAAAGATCTTATCGTTACAGGTTTCAAAAGAGCTGCTTTAGGTTAATCCCTATTTCAACTTTAAATATATAAAAAGAGCGATTTGAAATTCAAACCGCTCTTTTTTTATGCCTTTTTTTTTACTTTATTCTGTTTTCTTTGAAACTGCAAAACCTCGCGACTTCATCAATGCATCGGTTTGAGGATCTCGCCCTCTAAACGCCTTGTACGCTTCTTCCTGATCAGTGGTGTTCCCAACACTAAATACGTTATCAAAAAGTCTTTTAGCTACCTTTTTATCATAAGGGCCATCTCCTTCCATAAAAGCTTCATACGCATCAGCACTAATAACATCAGACCATAAATAACTATAATACCCCGCGGCATAGCCATCACTTGCAAAAATATGACCAAATTGTGGAATACGATGGCGCATTACGATTTCCTCTGGCATATGTAATTTTGCCAAAGTCTCTCGCTCAAATGCAACTGGATCAATGATTGTATCTCCAGCCAAATGTAATTTCATATCGATCAGACTACTTGAAATAGTTTCTACGGTAGAAAAACCTGAATTAAATGTAGACGCCTTTTCTATTCGATCAACAAGAGCCATAGGTATTGGTTCGTTTGTCTTATAATGCAATGCAAATTTACTTAACACTTCTGGAGTTTCCAGCCAACGTTCTAATATCTGAGAAGGAAACTCAACATAATCTCTCGCTACAGCAGTACCTGCTAATGTTGGATACGTTACATTAGAACTTAAACCATGTAATGCATGTCCGAATTCATGGAATAAAGTTGTTGCATCCGTCCATGAAATCAATACTGGTTCGCCCTCTGCTCCTTTGATAAAATTACTATTATTAGATACTATTGTCAATACCTCACCGTCTAACTTCTGTTGATTTCTATAGGCATTCATCCACGCTCCAGAACGTTTCCCTTTACGAGCATAGGGATCAAAATACCACAAGCCAATTTGCTTACCAGACGTCATATTACTCACTTCCCACACACGTACATCTGGATGATAAACTGGAACATTATTAACTGGAGTAAACTTCATATCAAATAATTGCCCAGCAACCCAAAACATTCCTTCTCTTAGTTTCTCTAACTGAAGGTACTGTTTCACCTCATTTTGATCTAGATCATATTTTTCTTTTCGCACTTTTTCCGAATAATAACGGTAATCCCAAGGCGCAATTTTAAAACTAGCTCCTCCTTCAATCACAATATTTTGCATAGCAGCAACATCCTTTTTAACTTGTGCAACTGCAGGCTCCCACACCGCTTCCATTAATTCAAGAGTGCGTTCTGGTTTCTTAGCCATTCTGTTTGTCAGGTTCCAATGCGCAAAAGTTGGGAATCCCATTAACTTGGCTTTTTTGGCACGCAATTGCAATATTTCAACAAGCGTTGCTTTATTATCAAACTCATCGTTATTATCTCCTCTGTTGATAAACATTTTCCACACTTTTTCTCTCAGCTCTCTTTGGGTCGAAAAAGTTAAAAAAGGATCTACAAACGAACGTGTATTACCAATGCATCCCAGTACATCTAATTTTCTTTCTTTGGCCTGAGCCATAGCTGCTTTTTTCAATCCTTCTGGCAGGCCATCAAAATCTGCTTCTGTGCGCAATATCACATACTGATTGTTTTCTTCGGCTAATAAATTCTGACTAAAACGCGAAAAAAGACTCGCTAATTTGGTGTTTATTTCACTTACTTTTTCCTTGCTAGCTACATCTAAATTAGCTCCTTCCTTAACAAAATTTGTATAATTTAACCAAATAAGTCTTTGTTGCTCTTTTGTTAATTTAGATTTTTCCTGAGAATTATATAGCTTCTCAATTCTTTCAAACAATTTCTTGTTTTGGTAAATCTTATTTGAAAGCGATGCCAATATAGGCGCCATTTCAGTCACAATAGGTTCAAATTCAGTACTGTTCAGATTTGAAGAATAAATTCCATACACTGTCATGACGCGCTTAAAGTCCTTGCCGGCGCGTTCCATTTGAGCAATGGTATTTTCAAAAGTGGGCGCCTTCGAATTGTTGGCGATTGCTTCAATCTCTTTTAAACGTTCCTTGATGGCAACATCAAAAGCAGGTTTGATTTGGGAAATATTGTATTCATTAAAAGCGGGCACTCCACCGTATGGGCCTGTCCATTTTTTGAGCAATGGGTTGTCCGGATTCCCCTGCGCATTAACACTTAACATTGTTGATCCGATCATTAGAGCAGTTATTATTTTTTTCATATTAACGTGGTATTACGCTTGTTTTTTTTCCGCTGCTAAATTTACTTAAAAATCTTAAGCAACAACAGAATTTGACAAAATACTGATTGGTTCTACTATCCTTAAAAACACAAAACAATTTACGATGGACAACCCAATTAGATGCCGCTACTGCTTGTCCAGCGACTTATACAAAGAATACCACGACCAGGAATGAAGAACTCCCGTTTATAATGATGCCACTTTGTTTGAATTCCTTATTCTGGAAACATTCCAAGCCGAGCTCAGCTGGATTACCATCTGGAATAAAAGGGAGAATTTCAGGAAAGCGTTCGACAATTTCGATTATAAAAAAATAGCCCGATATTCAGAAGACGAGATCCAAACCCTTTTATTGGACGCGGGAATCATTCGTGACAAATTGAAATCGCTAAAGGTAAATTAGCTGATTTCTTTAAAGATAACACTTTGGTAAACCAAGATTATATTAAAGATAGCAAATTAAGCATTGCCAATTAAATGAAATCCTTAGATAAAAACCTTATTGTTAATGGCTGCAAAAGAGCGCAGCTGGGTTAATATAATGTATATCTTCAATCTTATTTAAAAACCTCGTTTTGTTCTAAAAAAAGATTTTTTTTAGAACAAAACTATAATGAATAATTAACTCCAAGCATAAGATATCCCGGCATAATTGACACCATAGATTCAGTAAAAAAACTTTGATTATATGAAGTTGATATAAGCCTATTATTATTTAGATTCAACATTTTGCTACCATTGAATATTAATTTTAAATCTTTGACAACTACGTACTGAACATTCGCATTAAGAAAAAATACGCTGTTAGTATTAAAACTAGAATCTTGATTATCAATAATAAAACCTAGATCCCATTTTAATTTGTTCTTGTTTTTACCGCGCAATGAAAAAGCAAGTTGATGATTTATTGTACTATTACTAAAATTATTACGCTCCTGTTCTATCCTTCTCTAAATATAATTATAATCAAAACCAAACTGAATATCCGAATTTTTAAAATTAGAAATCAGAACTTTCGAGAAATTAGAAGATGTATTTGTAGTTTCTTACATCCACTCTGGAAACAAGATCGCTACTTTGGTAGCTTTATCTGCTGCTCCTGCTGGTGCTGAAGAAGTTTCAAGAAACGTTGCTATGCAAGCTGCTGCTATGTCTCCTATCGCGTTAAACGAAGAAGGTGTAGATGCTGCAGTTATCGAAAAAGAAATCGAAATCGCAAAAGATCTTTTGCGTCAAGAAGGTAAACCAGAAGCAATGTTAGACAATATCGCTAAAGGTAAATTGGCTCGTTTCTTTAAAGATAACACTTTAGTAAACCAAGATTATATTAAAGACAACAAATTAAGTGTTGCCAACTATGTAAAATCTTTAGATAAAGATCTTATCGTTACAGGTTTCAAAAGAGCTGCTTTAGGTTAATCTTAAGCAAGTTTTAAAATACTAAACTCCATTTCAAAGCAATTTGAAATGGAGTTTTTTTATAAAATAAGAATGGCCAGCAGACCGTTTTCTACAAACGGAAATGAAAAACGAAATACTGTTAAAAAGAATAATTAGCACCTATCATCATATATCCTGGCATAATCGAAATGACCGATTCTGTAAAAAAACTTTGATTGTACGCTGTAGTTATTAGCTGACTATTTTTTAAGTTTAGCATATTATTACCATTAAATAACAACTTCAAATTTTTAGCGACTAAATACTGTACGTTTCCATTCAAGAAATAAAGCTGATTGGTATTAAAACTTGAATCTTGATTATCGATAACAAATCCCAAATCCCATTTTAATTTATTGGTGCTTTTACCACGTAATTTTAAACCAATTTGATGGTTGACCGTTACATTATTAAAAGCAAATAAGTTTTGTTCTAAGCGACGCCTACTAAACTTATAATCGACGGCCACTTGCACATTCGAGTTTTTAAAATTAGAATTTACATTAATTTTACCACTGAAATTATTCGACTTAAATTCATTGCCTACTCCACTATACTCAGAAAACCCTTTGGTCGCTAAATACACAAGGGTACTTTTAATCGAGAATGGCAATTTCTTAATTTTTAAATCGTAACTAAAAATCCCTCTTAGCGTACTGGAACCAGATACTAAAGTTGCTTGATTCTCGACGTAATCATCTTGATAAATTACATTATTTGAAACCGCTTGATGATCTTTACTATAGTTTAGAGATGAAAACAACACAGAATTAGTCTTAGCGTTGACATTATAGTAATTCAAAGAGAAACTGTCTTGAGGTAAAATTTTATTATACTCTACTAAACTCTCTTTATTAATTGTTTGAAAATCTTCAATGACATCATTATTTAATAGTTGCGAAAGCAGTGGCAGTCGATGACTCAAAGCGTATCCCAAGCTAACTTTGCTAAGAAAACCAAGATTATAGGATACATTCAAATTTGGCTCTATTCTAGAATAGGTAGTTTGCTCGCTGTTATAAGTGCTTCTAACATTGCTATTACTAAATCCTACAACAGACTGAATTTTTGAATTCCATTGTCGTGTCCAACTAATATTAGTCCGTAGCATATCGTTCTTTAGCTCTAATTCTGTTTCTGACAATGGTTCTTTATCAATGTCATTTTTGAATCGATCCCTTTGCGTCAGTAAATCCAACTTAACGCTGAAGATGTTCGACTTCTTAGATAGAGTGAAAGAGTTATAAAAATCCAAATTACTGTTCCTGTTTTTGCTTTTTTGCTGAAGCGACAGTACACCCAAATCAAATAATTCTTGATTCGCATTTAGACCTAATTTATCGCTATTTGAATTTAAAGCATGCCTAACAACCCCTGTATACTTGATACCCTTTAAAAACGAAGTTTGAACCTTAAAAACTTGTGAAAAGCTCAAGCCATTACTTTCATCTTTATATGTAGTGCGATCTAATTCGTTATCTAAATTTTGCTTCATGGCATCATCTGTTGGTGTAACAGTAGCAGAATAAGATATAAAGGTCGTTGCTGATTTATTAAATTCCCATTTTACAGCAGTGTTATTTAATAAGTAAGACGCTTTCTTTCGATCAAAATAAGAGAGATTATTGTTTTCCTCTCCCAAATTTGTTTGCGTTTTATAATTCTCTTCTAATAAATTTGCTGCATTAAAAGTGTTAGAAAGCGTGATTTTTGAACGGGGCGAGATAAGATTTGTATAAGTAAGCCCAATGAACTTATTGTTTTTTTCTTTATAAAAAGGTGTAGGATTTAAGAACGAGGGTAATTCTATATCATTTAATCGATTTGACTCAGGACTGTCGTCACCAGCAGCTTTCATTTGGCTGTAATCCTCCCTTGAAATAGGCACGTTACCAATGGTATTGTAATCAGAGATAATTGCTAAATTACCTTTTTTAAAAAACTTAAATGAATTAGAATGAAACCGCACTGCCTCTTTACCGCCATAACCTAGCTCGACATCAGATACCCATTTACTTTTATAAAAATCTTTAGTCTTTAAATTTAGCGCCACCCCTTTATCACCTCCAGATGCGATAGCAAAGCCTGAATAATTGGTATACAAATCAATCCCTTCGATCATATCAGCATTGATATTTTGAGTGGCCATTTGATGTTTGTTTCCAAAAAACTCATTACCATCAATCAATACATTATTAATCTTCTCTCCTTTATAGAAAACTTTACCATCAGCATCGACCTCTAGACCAGGAAGCTTATTTATCACATCTTCGATTTTATTTTCGGTTCCATCAACAACAGCTTTTAGGTTGTACGAAATACTATCTCCTTTAATCCGCATTATTTTAGGTCTTGCCTTAATAATAACATCTTCGAGCTGGTTTAGTTCGGGAAGCATCTCAAAAGTTAATAAGGCATCTTTCTCTATTATAATTTGCTCCACAACAGCGCTGAAACCTAATTTTTTAAGCGTTATTGTATAGGTACCGGAAGGCAGGCTTTTAATAAATACACCATCAGTATTGGTAGAACCAAAAGCAACTTGTTGTTCTTCTTGTGATACAAGTACAATAACTCTAGAAACAGGCTCTTTTTTTTGATTCAAAATTGTAATACCCAATTTATTTTGCGAAAATAAGAGCACTGGGAATAGTAGAAAGAGGAGTTGTTTTAAATTCAAATTAATAGGTTTATAAAAATTTAGTAATCAATGGCTGATTCCTCTCCACTTTAATTGCTTTACCAAAGACATGTCCGTACTGATATTCTAAAATAACGCCATTTACAAAAGGAAGTTTATCGGGACTAGCCACTCCTCGCAAAGCCTTTGTAAAGTATACTGTCAACTGCTGGTTTTTATAAACACCAACGGCTTCTACACAAGAATACCCCAAAATTATTTTTTTATTATTGGTATACTTCCAAGAGATTCTTGGCAGTTTCTCAGTAGTCACTATATTATTAACGGTTTCTTTATAGCTATTTGTTTTATAATCTTTTATTATTTTTAACGGACTATGGCTAGTTGAAATAGACATATTACTGACAAATTGCACCTTGCTTTTTGGATCATCTACTTTAGTAATTCCTTTACTAACTTCTTCTTTCTCTTGTGCTATAATTTCATAATAAACTTCGTTCCCCTGAATAGTCATAGTCGATTCTTGCTTGTTATTCTGGACCAATTTTAAAGCACGTTCTCTAATATATTCTGGCAAACCTTTCACTGCATCTTCTTTCAAAATCGTTTGCTTTTCGAATACAACTTTAATACCCGATTGGGCATTACTTTGTAGAAAAAACAAACTACATACAATAGCTAACCCTACTCTTTTATATGTATCTTTCATCTTAATTATCATTTCTTATATGTACTGAATAGCTTTCAATTTTAGCTCCTGCTTCATCAACATACGATTTTGGCTCCAAATCTTTTGCTTGTAAAATATCCAATTCCTTCTTACTGATAAAAATGGCATCATTAGGTACAGTGGCAATGGGCAGTTTATAATCAAAAAATTCTATTTTAGTTGCGTAAACCACTTTTTTATTAGATTCTATGCTCAGCACTAATCCAGGTATATCAATTGGTGTTATTGGACCGTCTATTACAGCTATGTCCTGCGTATACCAGTACTGAATGGTATCCTTATTTGATTTTAATGCATATGCCGATAAACAATTATATCCATCGATAATTTTGGTTTTACTATCGTAATGTAACTCCTCTTTTTCAAATGGTGCTTCTACAAAGTACTCTTTGTCACTAACCGATGTACTATTAGTACTAATTTCCCTTTTAAAATCTTTTAAATACCAGACTTTAAAGGGTTTCAATATCATACCTAAATTTTGATCCGTTGGTGTACTTTTCTCTTTTGAGGCAATAACTTTTTCTTTAGTATTGACACTTTCGTATAAAGAAAGATCTCCGTTGTTAGTCAATTCAAAATAGGTGGGTGCGGTCATAAAGTTTTTTAACTCTTCCCTACTGTCCTCTGGTAATTGATTAAAAAAACTATCATTGTAGATAAACTTCTGCTCATAAGAGACTTTGATTGTCTTTTGGGCTACAGACAGAATAGGAATGATTAAAGAAAGAAATAATAAATATGGTTTCATGGTAAGATATTTTAATAAGGAGTGGTAAACCACTCCCTAATATATGAATTTCAATATTAATCTACAATAGCTGCAAAACCATCATCGCATGTAACTAAAGTTGCATGATGAAATTTCAGAACCATTCCTCCGTGACCATCACTTTCTCCACTTGCCCATCTAATAGTACTAGTTTCACAACCTTCTACAATTTGACCTTCTACTATATTTGAATCAGCTAATGTGGAAAGACTTGAAGATGTCTCAAAATCTATAGCTGTTTCAGATATGTTTTTTTCCGTTGCAAAGGAAGTTAGAGAAAAGGCAACTAATAAAGTTGCACTCAGTAAAAATTTTTTCCTAATATATAATATTTTGGTTATTGTCTTGTTAAACTATTTAACAACTGGTTTTGGACGTCCGAGAACAAAGCAAAAAAAAACAATAAAACCTAATTATTATACTACAAATAAATTTATTTTTTTTACAATTTAACTTACAAGTTAATAAGTACACGGACTTACAAAGCAATGAATTTCTATTAGTTACAAAATACGAGTTTAAAAAAAAAGAATAAAACATAACATCAGGATAATATTACTAATGACTTCCAGACAGTACCAATAAAGATCAAATTCTAAAAGCGATACTCCATTTTAAGCAATATATACCTAGGAACTAATTGATACTCTGTTTGTGAAATACTGATATCCGAGACACTGTAGTTTTTGAACGTTTTGGTATTAAAAAGGTTGTTTCCAGAAAGGAAAAAAGTAAGCTTATTGGGGTTTACCACATACCGAGCTTCGGCATCCAAAAAATAATATTTATTGTTATCCTTGCCTAAATTTCCAAAATAATAGCGCTCGCCTTGAACTTGTACATTAAATTTATCATTGAACTGCATCGACAAGTCTACAAAGCTAATATTATCAGTAAAATCGTTTCTTACAGTGGTTTGTACTTGATTGTAATTCCACTTCGAACCCAAGTGATAATTAAAAAAACCTTTGAATCCAGACCGCAGTTCAAAACCATAATCAACAACTAGATTAGTGACTTCTCTTAAGTTTGTATTGTTTACACTATTCTTAAAGTTGCTTTGGTTTGCTCCCAGCGTTAGCTTTAAGTTAGATTGTATCGTTTTAAAGTACCTATCAATATTTGAGGACAAAGAGACAAATTCTCTATCCTTGATGATGATTTTTTCGGACTGCGAATAATTTTGAGTTATGATCGAATTAGTACTGTAAAAATCATTATTTTTACAGTATAACAGAAAGGTATTAGCAAAAAACTTGTCACCCCAACTACCATTAGTGTAATTTAAAATTGCAGAAGAGGAATTTAATTGATTAAAATCATTAAGCCCTTTTGAAAGCGAGCGAAAACCGGTTTGCACAAAGCCCGAATACAGATCCAAAACAGCTGCGTTGGTCCTATTGAAGGAGTAGCTCGTCATGATCTTATTCTTTTCATTTATCTTCCAGTCTAAACCTATTTTTGGAGTGATAAAAAACGGACTTTCAGTACTACTAACGTCAAAATTTTCTATCCAATTAAATAATTGGTGGAAATCGGATTGCATTAGTAGTGAGAAATTATTGAGCTTAAAACGGTACTTAACCGCTGCATATAGATCTGTAGCGCCGTATTTTAAATTATTTTGATAGCCATCAGGAGTTGCTACATTATCTTGGCTATCAACTAATTCAAAACGAGTATTTAAATGGTCTAATCTAAACTGACTACCGCCCTTTAATTCCAGTAAATCTCCATTTTCTTTTTTATCTAACAAATGCCCTTCTACTCCTGCAAACTGCATACTATTCTCTGAAAATTGCTTTGTCATATTTGCGTTATCTGAAAATAAATCTTGAAAAAGAAACTGGTTAGCCGAATAATTCTGAGGTGTTTTCTCATTGATATACCTACCTGAAAGCACAAAAACATTTTTGTCTTTAAACTTATTCGTAAAAACTATTTTTTGGTCAAAAAGCTTATTGTTAGTATTTAATCGCTCGTTTAACAAGTCAGTATTAAAAAGTAAATCGCTTCTGTTTTTCTCCTTAGTAGTATTGAATTTCCCTGTGTATTCCAGTGTTTTAGTTTTAGAAATATCGTAGGTTAAATCTAGTTTTCCAAATCCTGTGATCTTGGTTTTTCTACCCACAAAATCTTCTGTGTTCTGGAAACTAGTTGCTGCAACTGCGAAGGTTTCAAAGCTATTTCTAAAAAAATCATTTTCATCCGTATTTAAAAACCCCAATGCTTTTATTTTCACTTTATCTGAAAGTGTAAAAATGCTATTTAGTGAAAGCGTCTCGGCATTGTTAAAATTAACTCTCTTCTGTTTCAAGTTAGGTAAGTCAGCAGCCAGCCCTAATAAACGAGTCGCGCTTTGGTTATCACCAATACTGCCCGGCTCATCAAACCGGAGAGGTCGCACCAACATATTTATATCTCCTACGGCATCAACACCTACATTATTAAAATTAGTCAAAAAATAATGTTTCGCTTTTTTACCAAAGTTCATTAAATTGGCTCTAAAATCATATCTGTTTTCTGAAACTAAGCCATAGCCCCCAACAGCATTTCCAAACCAAATTCGCTTGGCATCTTCTTTTAAAGTGAGGTTCAATGCCACTTTATTACTGTTTTCAATACCTTTTAAATGCTTATTATTTGAATAGCTTTGATAAAGCTCTACCTTCTCAATTGGACTTACGGGCATGTTTTTAGTAAGCAATTTATATCCTTTTTCAAAAAAATCATCTCCATCAATCATGACTTTTTCAATTTCCTGGTTGCCCATTTTTATAGTTCCTTTGGCATCAATATTTAACCCAGGTATCTTTTTTAATAAATCTTCTACTACTTGCTCGTTTCCTTGCAAAAACGATTTTGCATCAAAAACAATAGTGTCTTTTTTGATAAATATTGGCTTTTTTATATCAAGTACTATTTCTTTAAGTTCTATTGGCTTCGTTTGTAGTATGAGCCCATCAAGTTCAATTAAATTTGTTTTATTGTTAATTAATTCAATCTTGTTTTCTTCATAGCCGATTGCCCTAAAAACTAAAAATTTTCTAGTATTATCATAAACTTCAAATGAAAAAGATCCATTTTTATTTGTAGAAGTATAGTAAAGCAAATCCTCGTTTTCGTTGATTAACAAAACGCTTACATTTTGCAAACTTACATTTTCGCTAGTTTTGACACTACCTTTGATTAAAGTTTGAGAAAAAACTGTGCTGCTCAGTATAAGAAAGAAAATAGTAGAGTACACTGTTTTACTTTTGGTAAGCAATTTTTTAAGATTTTGTTTATTATGACTACTACTAAAAAAAATAAAGCGCATAATTTTAATTAAATTGCATTTCTGTACGATACTCATTTACAGGCTCTTTGTCGAACTCAAAAGTAGTCGTCATTCCAAATTGAGCACCTCTACCACCACTTCTTGACTTAATAGTTTGAATTTTATCTTGAACTTTTTTAACTTTTTTAGCATCAAAATCTTTAAATGATATATCCTCAAACCTAGGGTCATTTTGAGCTTTAATAAGAATTTCTTTTTCGGAAACATTACTATTATATGAAACCGTTTTCGCCTGCCATTTATAAATTTCTTTTAGGTCATCAACTTCTAGAATAAGACCCGGAAGGCCATTAAATTTCCACGGACCAAGCGAAACAGGAATTTCCATAGTATACCAAGCGTAATATGTTCTACCTCTAAATTCAACAGAAGCTTTTTTACAGTCGTATTCTCCTATTTTTTTTCCTTCATTTAATAATTTCCAGTTCATTTTTGGCAGAGGTTCTTGAACAGCAAAATAACCATCTACATACAGATTTTCAAAAACTCTTTCAGTTAATAAATTATTTGCTCTGTCAATAATAATTTCTGGTAATAATTCTTTCTTAACACTACCTTTGGTGAACATTAAAGCGCTTTCATTAGAGACTAAATTATCTGTTATTTTATTTTGCACCACTGAATTGTAATAAGAGGTGTTTTTTGAAACAAGTAATGTTCCTAAATCTAAATTTATATAACCCTGAGTATATATCCGATATTCGTTGTATTCGACTTTTAAAATTGCATCGTTAGCATTTTGGCTAAAACAAAATTGTGACAATAAAATCACTCCAATAATCAATTTTTTCATTTTTTTATCTTTACTAAAGGCAGTCTTATGACTGCCTTGTATTTTTAAACAATATTTATTTTTATTGATTTATATAAGCACTTACATCTTCCATAAGTTTTGAATCGTTACACGGTAACATTCCAGGCACATCAGTCACCGTGATCTCACCAATATTTTGAAAAGTCCTAGCATCTATAACATCATAAGTACAAGATTTAACAATAAGACCATCTAACTTTACAAATGATGTCTTAACAAGATTTAATTTTTCTGATTTTTCTAAAACTTTATTTAAGTCTGTAGAGTTTGCAAAAGCAAGTGTTCCGGTTAGCATAAATGCTAAAGATAATACGATTTTTTTCGTAATATTAAAATAATTTGGTTATTAACCTGTTAAAATATTTAACAAGTGGTTTTGGATGTCCGAGAACAAAGCAAAAAAAAAAAAAACAATAAAACCTAATGTTTATACTACAAATAATAAAAAAAAGACAAGATTAATCGTACAGTACCGAAAACACTGGGACTACAACTCATTTAAAAATAACGACTTATAATTCTACGACTTAAAAATGACAAGATCACACCCAAAAGGTTAATTACACTAAAAAAACCATCACTAAATCAATGTCAGCTTCGTTATTTTAAAAAAACAAAAGAATAAATTTGAGTTCTACTATCTTTGAAAACACAAAACAATTTACAATGGACGATCCAATTAGATGCGGCTGGTGCTTGTCCAGCGACTTATACAAAGAATACCACGACCAGGAATGGGGAACTCCTGTTTATGATGATGCCACTTTGTTTGAATTCCTTATTTTAGAGACATTCCAAGCCGGACTCAGCTGGATTACCATCTTGAATAAAAGGGAGAATTTCAGGAAAGCATTCGACAATTTCGACTATAAAAAAATAGCCCGATATTCAGAAGAAAAAATTCAGGAACTACTTCAAGACACAGGTATCATTCGTAACAAACTCAAAGTACGATCTGCCGTTTCAAATGCAACTGCTTTTATGAAAGTCCAGGAAGAATTTGGAAGTTTTTCAAAATACATTTGGGCTTTCACAGATGGTAAACCTATTATCAACAATCCAAAAACACTTCAAGACGTTCCTGCCACTACTCCACTTTCTGATGCAATAAGTAAAGATTTAAAAAAACGTGGTTTCAAATTTGTTGGCTCCACAGTTATCTATGCAAACATGCAAGCCACCGGAATGGTCAACGACCACGTGACCGACTGCTGGACAAGAAAACATTAAATAGTGTTCACTCTCCGTTTGCAATTGCGGTATTTTGTCGCCATTTCTAAAGTATAGCTTTATACTAAGTAAAAAAATAATGGAACTAAAAATCTAAATCAAGCAATTTGAAGCAGATGTCTGAAGCAATCAAAACCTAGCCGATATTTAATTTCCTAAATTACAATTCGCTGTTGTAGAAGCAATCAATATTATCGTTATTTCATTACCCAACTAAAACGACCACCACCTATCCCAATCTGACGAAAGTTTACTCATTTCAGCAATCCATTCTGATCAATACCGTTACTCAAACGGAAATTCAATTGCTATCCCAAGAAGAACAAAAAGAGAATAAAAGCGAGGCACAAGAAAAAGTGTCTATAAATCCACCACAGCGTTTAAGCGAATCCAATTCATATGCGATCCTTCACAAAAACCAAACAACTTTAAAATACTAGAATTCGATAAAAAAAATATAAAATATAAAGAATCCCATTCGTCAAAATGAATGGGATTTTTTTACACCTAATAGTGACATTAACCATATCTCATAAAATCAAAAGTGATAAAAAAAAGGGTCAAAAAACCCTGATAAAAATCCAAATTATGCACTTAAACTGAATTATTAAACACTTAAACAAGTAAATTTTAAAATGAAATAACATTGAGTAATTTTACTCTCAGATAACTTAAAAACATAACATCATGGCAAGATTCTTACTACTATTCGGAATAGTTTTAATCGCATTAACTATTGCGAGCAACACTAAAAAAGAAAACAAGAACAATAAGAAAGTTGTTACTTTTATCGAAACTCAAACTAATCCTGTAATTGCTAGCAATATCGATTTTAGCGTTAAAGAATTACAAGCTAACTAAGACGCTGTAATCGCACAGAGATTTTTTACACAATAAAAAATAACATAATCTAGATATAAAATTTCCTTCAAAAGAGATTATTAACATTATAATTAATAGCAACTCTTTTTATTTCATTCTAGCATGTATTTTAAAAACCAATGCATTTGCCCCATGCAGTGGTATATTTATCAAATCACTTGTTTTTAAAAGTAAACTTATTTAGGTTAATTACAACTTCAGGCTTAAATACTTACATTACCTAATAAACACTCAAGAATTACTCACTCCTTCCCTTTATCTTTTTTTAGTATATAAATATTAAAAACTACGATACAATTGGTATGTACCGCCTGACAATTACACTAAGAATACTATGATCAAGAATGGGACAAAACCTATTTATGATCACCTTTCTTTATTTGACTTTTTAATTCTGCACACTTTTTATGGGATCAAGCGCAAAAGTTGGGGATTATCCAAAAAGGTTAGATAATCTGAACAAGAAAAAGTCGATTTTCCGAACCCC
>NZ_JASMRI010000031.1:0-44836 GCF_041431375.1 Flavobacterium sp. Arc3
ATAGAAAAGGCGTCTTGTAATTGCATAATCTTCGTTTTTAGTACTCTCAAAGTTATGCTTTTACATTGATGCTTTGAGCTAGCTGGAATTTAGTGGAATTATCGTTTCGCATCAAGTTTTCGTTAAACCGAAAATTGAGCGGTTACGATTTTCCAGCCATCTCAAAGTGGCATAACGTTACCAGACACCTTTGAAAAACGTTGCCTGAAAAAAGACCTGAAAAACTTTGATTTATCAAAGAAATGTAAGGAACAGTTAGTATTCTAACATTCGATAAAAAAAAATTGTAGCGGGGGAAATTAGCCGAACAGATACCCAAAAAAGATAGTAGGCAATCAAATTTATAACTCAAATTATATAAAAATGAAAATCAATAAAATTTTATTCATTGCAACTTTATTAGTTACGTTTGCTTCAAATGCTCAAATAGACAAAGGAAATTGGATGATGGGTGGTACTGCAGGATTTGGAAGTTATAAAACAATAGCCGGTGGAAGTAGCAGTGAATCTTCAACTTCTTTAGGAATTGCACCAAATATTGGATACTTTTTCATTGACAAACTTGCTATCGGAACGGCTGGGCAATTCACTTATCATTTTCCAAAGAAAGATGGTACCCGCACCATTAGTTCAAATAATATAGCCCCATTTATTAGATACTACTTTTTACAGAAAGAAAAGGAAATAAATATTTTTTCAGAAGTACGGTATGAAATTATGAGAATGAATCATAGTGATTATAAGGCAGATACATTTTTAATTAAAGCTGGGACTGTGTTTTTCGTGAATAGTAGTGTTGGTATTGAAGTTGCATTAAATTATTCAACTCAAAAAACTACTCAAAACTTTGACAATCGAGGCATATTTTTAAATGTAGGCTTTCAAATACATTTAGAGAGAGAATGAAAAAATTGAAAACGTAAAACATAAATTCTTATTATTTGGAAAAACTACCAAAAAAAAGAGAAAATTATCAACCTAAAAAGAAACCCATAAAAGGCATCTGGTAACAGCTGTTTTGATATAGCTGGAATTTAGTGGAATTACCGTTTCGCTTCAAGTTTTCATTAAGCCGAAAACTGAGCGGTTACGAACTTCCAGCCATCTCAAAGCAGCGGGGCGTTGGGCTTCATACAGAAATACTACCTTAAAAAAAGAAAAATATGAGTTTTGAATTAGGAGAAATTAAAGATGCTTACAAAAGATTAAAAACTTATATATACTACGACAATACTGATATTATATTAAGAAGAAAATTAGTCGAATTTGAAACTAATTTAACTAAAGATTTCAATTCAATTTTTCGAGCAAGCGAAAAACCTTACCGAACAGATGATGAATTTGATATATTTAAAAATGATTTTGGAATCCCTCAGTCAGTCGAAAGTAAATTACAAATTTTCACAAATGAATTAAATAGTTATAATAATTCAAGTGAATTTTTTGATTTTTTTTTGAACAAAATTGATGCAAATTTTTATCCAAAGAAGTATGATCAAATTGAAAAAACAGACAATTTCATCACCAATAAGAGAGTAGAAAAAGAGTATCCAATAAAAAGACTTACAGCATTTATAGATGCACCAATCGAAATACATCTAATATCTATTCTTTGGACTATCAAATATGGAGTTCATATAGATTCTAAACTTAGTAATAATTGTATAGGCAATAGATTACTATTAAGCAAAGACAAGAAAAATATTGTTCACGGTTCTGGTTTGTTCAAACCTTATTTTAAACAATACCAAAAATGGAGGGATGATTCTGTGAATGTTGCACAAGAATTAATAAAAAACGAAAGAGATGTTCTTTTTCTAAATTTAGATATTAAAGATTATTTTCATTCAGTTAGAGTTTCTAATGATCTGATTTACAAAGAAAGTAAAACTCATTATACTAATGGTCATACAAATTTAAATAGACTGTTCTTAAAAATTCATCATATTTACACAGAAAAACTATCCACGGAATATAAACAACCATATGATTTCTCAAAAGAATTAAAACGTAATGAAAACAATGAGCTTCTTGAGTTTATATTACCTATTGGTCTTTTATCTTCCTTTGTACTTGCAAATGATTATTTGAAAGATTTTGATAAAAGAATTATTGAAAAATACAAGCCTGCATATTATGGAAGATACGTAGATGATATATTGCTTGTTCTTGCAGACCCAAATCCAAATTCACATAAAGAAGAAGAAAATGAAGATTTTAAATTTTCGTTTAAAGAATATAAAGCGGGAATTAAAAAGAAATACAATGAACAAGAAAATATACATTACAAAATTTCATTTGAAGAAAAAGATTTAAATGAAATTGAAAAATATGTTATATCCAATCTTAGCCCATTAATTAATCTTGTTGATTCTCCTTTTTCAGATGACTTTAGTAATTCAAATGGAAGGATGTTTAAACTAAATGGCAAAAAATCTTTGTTTTGCCAAAGTGAAAAAACACTACTTTATTACTTTGATTCAGAGGAATCAGATATGGTAATAAATAAGCTAAAAAAAGAATTAGAAGAAAGGACAAGTGAGTTTAGAGATTTACCAAATCATAATAATTCTTTAAGTGAATTTGAATCTAGTGCTTATCATTTAGAATATAATGGAACGGAAGGCAAAATTAAAACGCTACAAGATTATAAAGAGAATAGATATGGTTTAACTTTATTTCTTTCAAATCAAATATTTAGTTCTTTAAATCACGAACGAAATATTTCTGAAAAAGAAAAAAATCAAGTACTAAAATTTTTTAAAGGTTCTACTTGCCTCGAGTTTTATCGATTATGGGAGCGTATTTTTACTTATTTCTTGGTTAACAAAGAACCACAATCCTATATTGATTTTTATATCCATTGTGCTGAACAAATAGATAATATTGGTAAAAAGGATATTGACTTTATAGAAAACACAAAAGTACAATATTTGAATGTTCAAGAATCAATGGCAGAATATTTAGATTGCGCACACGAATTGACAATATCACTAAACCCTATGTTTCTTAGCCAAAATAGAGATATAGAACGCCATTTTGAATTTAAAACTAATGAATTATCTAATTCTTTGTTGGTCTATTTTATGTCTAATAAGGAGGTAACGAAATCGAGTTCAGTATGGCGAAATAGATTTAGAGAGACAAATATGATAAGACATCAATATGTCTCTACTCCATTGTTAAATTATACAAAAAATTCCAAAAAAGGTTATAGTAATTTACTAAATCTTAAATTTGACGTTGAATCATTTGAATTAGATGATGAATTAATAAAAAACTCTCCTAGACCAATAAAATATTGGGAATGTTGCTTTGCATCAACTTTTACTGAATTATCTAAATTTAATAACTCAAAAACCAACAAACAAGACGAATATCATTACACAGATATATTAGGTCCCAAAATAACTAATGAAAAAGATGATTTAGAGCAAACCATAAAGTTAAAAGAAGAATATTATTTGGATTATGCTTTTGAAATATATTTGAAAGGTAATTCTAATCATTTGCCTCATTACGTTTTAGAAGATAAGAAATTAAAATCTAATTTTTTTAACATTGTAAATAGAGATAAAAATTTAGATAATAAAAATCAAATAAAGGAATTCCGATTTGATTCAAAGGATAAAATAAAAGAGCCTAGCATATCTTTTGCAAATACGGAAGTAATTGAAAGTAATATTGTCGGTGGAGTTAGAAATGAACCTAATTTATCAATAGAAAGATATCAACGTCTTGCATCAATTTTAAATCAAGCAAGAAAAGAGAATTCTGATATGATATTGTTTCCTGAATTTTTTATTCCCGTTAATTTGCTTTCAAGCTTAGTTAGATATTCACAAAGAAACCAAACATTAATCATAACTGGATTAGAGCACATAATTTCCAATAAAACTGCATTTAATTTTGTTGCAACTATAATTCCCATTGAGGTTAATGGTATTAAGGATGCAACAGTTGTATTTAGGCTTAAAAATCACTATGCTCCCGTAGAGGAATTTCTAATTACTCAGAATCATTTAACCGTTCCTAAACCTAGCATAAGTAGATACGATATTTTCAATTGGAAGAACTTTTATTTCTCAGTATTTTATTGCTTTGAATTAGCCGATTTAGAACATAGGAGTTTATTACGTAGCAAAATTGATTTATTAATTGCACTTGAATGGAATAAAGATACTCCGTACTTCTCAAACATAATCGAGGCTAGCTCAAGAGATTTACATTGTTATGTTGCTCAAGTCAATACAAGTCAGTTTGGCGATACTAGATTAACTCAGCCAACAGAAACTGCTAGAAAAGATTTATTAAGATTAAAAGGTGGGATGAATGATGCTATATTGGTTTCTAAATTAAATATCCCTCAACTAAGAGAATTTCAACGCAAAAGATTTAATGCATCAAATAAAAACTTTAAGCCTTTACCTCCAAATTTTTCAGTTGAAGAAGTATTAAAAAGGATTAGAAATGAAAATATAACATAAAGTACGAAAGCCCAACAGCTGTTTTGATATAGTGGGGTTTTAGTGGAATTTCCGTCTCGCATCAACTTTTCTGCAAAGCAGAAAGTTGAAAGGTTACGAATTCCCCACCATCTCAAAGCAGCGACACGTTGTGGTTCAATTTGGTATAAATCGAGAAAACGGAATCTGCTCCAATTGAAAACCAAATTTGCTTAATAATCGAAATGTTGAAACCAAAAATTTGTCGGTAATTAATAACGCTGAAACCAAACTTTGCGGAAGTTGGAAACGCTGAAAAGCCAAACTTTGCGTAATTTCAAAACGCTGAAAAAACCAAACTTTGCGGAAGTTGGAAACGCGGAAAAGCCAAACTTTGCGGAATTTCAAAACGCTGAAAAAACCAAACTTTGCGGAAGTTGGAAATGCTGAAAAGCCAAACTTTGTCGAAAATTCGAAATGCTGAAAAACCAAACTTTGCCGAATCTTGAAACGTTGAAAAGCCAAACTTTGTCGGAAAAGAGAAATGCTGAAAAAACGAACTTTGCGGAATTACGAAGCGCTTAAAATCATTGTTTGTGCAAAAAATCGAAACCACAACACTGGTTTTGTGTGATTGCGAGTTTAGTAGTAAATTCACGTTTACGTTTCGCAAGAAATTTTATCTTTAACAGAAAATAACCGGTTACGAACTTCCAGCCATCTCAAAGTGGCATAACGTCAGGCTGTGAAAAAACCTCCTTTTCCCTTAATTTCACAAATAATACATACTCATAAACGGCAATATAGTCGTTCTACTGCAAGCTGTTTTTTAGGCAGCAAATTGTAGCTCATTTTTAATAATGGCTTTATAAACCCTAAAATAGTTCGTTATACAGACAAAACAAGCTTTTGCTTTGTAGGGGTAGTTCCATTTTTTGAGTTTGGCAATTAAATCAGCCACGCCCAGTATATTGACCGAGCGTTTTATGTTGTATACCAGCATAATTAAACTGTGTTCCCCATTTACTTTTTCGAGTCCCGTTAAATTAGTGTGATTATAACCCCATTGTCTTTTTATAGTACCGAATATATGTTCGTTTATCTCTTGTCGTGTTCGGTATAACTGTGGGTTTTCCTGATAGCGTTTGTTATTTTCTTCGACACCTTGCGCGTACTCGCTCCGATCGATTTCTCTTCCTGCTGGTCTAGCGGTACAAAGGTGTTTTCCGGTAAAATAGTGACTTCTAAACTAGTAAAAAATAGCTGGTTGCGAGGAGTTCCTGTGATGTGTTGCATCATTAAATATACAACTTTTCTTGCTTTAATATTCTAAATATACATTATATTTGAAAGAACATAACGGCGGTTTTTTCACAGACTGACGTTGGCAGTAATTGTACCGCATAGTCAAGAACTTAACTAATAAAAAAACATGAAAAAAATAACGTTTTTACTTACCTTTTTTGCATTAAGTAATTTTACTTATTCACAAGTCGACAAAGTTGATGATGTAATAAAAAACATAATGCAAAAAAATAGAATTGTTGGTTTGCAATTAGCAGTAATTAAAGATAATGTGATTGTTAAAACAAGTTATTACGGACTAGCATCAGTTGAAGATTCGATTGCAGTTGATAGCCAAACTATTTTTAGCATCAATTCTATTACTAAATCATTTACAGGAGTAGCTATTATGCAATTAGTAGAAAATGGTAAATTAAATCTTGACGAACCTATTTCAAAATATTTGGATAAGCTCCCTAAAACTTGGCAAAATATTACTGTAAAACAAATAGTGACCCATAAATCGGGGCTTCCTGAAATTTGGGACTCACAAGGAAATTTGTTATCTGAAAATAGTGAAACTTTATTACAAAAAATAAAAGAATTGCCTCTTATTTTTAAACCTGGTAAAGAATTTAGAGACAGTCAAGCGAATTACCTACTGCTTGGAATGCTTATTGAAAAAATAAGTGGACAGTCATTTGAAAAATTCATTACTGAAAACCAGTATAAAAAAGCGGGAATGAAGAATTCCATCAAAGCTGGGATAGGCGATTTTTACAAGATAATTAAGCACTCCGCAAAGCCCTATTCTTATTTTAGAAATAATATTCTAACCAATGTGTATCAACCGATACCTTCAAATTTGTATCCAGCCGGTGGAATCTATTCAACGGCAACTGAAATGGCACAATGGGTAATCGCATTACAAAGTAATCAATTAATTAATGCCGAAAATCTAAATACGCTTTGGACTCCAATCCGATTAGATAATGGAGAAATATATCAAGAAAACGGTTTTCTGAATCAGAGTTCGATTGGTTTTTATTCCTCTTCAAGAGAAAAAAATCCTATAATTGCTTCGCTCGGTGGTAATAGAAATGCTTTATACATTTATCCAAAAAATAATATTTCAGTAGTGATTTTGACAAATTTAGTGGGTTCTCGTCCTGAAAATTTTATAGAAGAAATTGCGAATTTATATTTGGCGGAGAAAAAATAACGGCGGTTTTTTCACAGACTGACGTTAGCCGCAATTCCTCTCTTCTCCAAAAAAAATAATTACTTTAAGGAAACGCTTTTGCGGAAAAATTTGAATAATTTGAAAATCAATAAACAAAAAACTGATTTTCATAACATTAAAAAAAACGTTACTCAGAATTAAAAATGACAAAAAAAGAACAATTAATTGAACAAATAGTATCAATGGAAACGATATATATTGCAGGAGGCTGCCTTTGGGGTGTACAAGAGTTCTTAAAACACCTACCTGGCGTACTTGAGACCCAAGCCGGCAGAGCTAATGGCTTTACGAAATCTACTAAAACAGCCTATGATGGTTATGCCGAATGTGTCAAAACAACCTTTGACTCTAAGGTTGTTTCAATTGAAGATTTAATTCATTACTTTTTAGAAATCATTGACCCATATAGTATCAACCAACAAGGAAACGATATAGGAGAAAAATATCGCACAGGTGTCTACTGCGATAATCAAAATCACTTGCTAAAGGCAAAAAATTGCATTAGGAAAGTAGAACAGACACTAAATCATAAAAATAAAACAATAAAAGAGATAGCTATTGAAGTGCTTCCTTTAACAAATTTTATCCCAAGTGACGCAGAACATCAAGATAGATTAACCTTACACCCAAAAGACTACTCTTATTGCCACATTCCTTTAGACTTACTGTATAAGTATAAAAAAAGTAGCAACTAATATTTAGATAGGTGTCTAGAATTTCGTCAAGACTGTAATTTAAACTAAGAATAGAAAAGCCAATCTTAAGCAGCCTTCCTATTCCTAATTAACAAGAACTTAGCTATTCTTATATGTATTTCTTTTATTTACGTATTCATTAAGCGCAAGAGAAGCGAAAATAAGACTACCACCAATTAAAATCTTCTTAATATCTGCCTCTTTATTCCATATAACAAGGTTGACAATTAATCCTACTGGAATTAACGCATTATTCATAATCGCTAACGAGCCTGTATTTACCTTAGTAACACCTTTGTTCCAAAAAAAATAACCTGCACCTGAAGCCACAGCTCCCAGGTATATTATTATTGCCCACTGAACTGATGTAGTTGGCATCTTTTCTGTTGAGCCAAGAATGGAAAAAGCAATTAGTGCTACTAAAAACGCACCAATAAAGAACAATCCAAAAATAGTATGCTTAGGTGTACTTTCTAATTCAGGTGTAGATTTTAATAAATACTTGTAAGCAACTTGACCAACAGCAAAGCAAAGGTTAGCACCTTGCGTGATTAAAAAACCTAAAAATACGTTTTCACTAATGCTTGAGTATTGAATATAAGCAGCTCCTAAAACAGCTATTAAAGCAGTAAGTAGATGTCTTTTATGAAATCGCTTACTTAAAATGTCATTTAATAAAGTAATGTAAATTGGTGTTAATACACTAAAAAGTAACACTTCAGGCACAGTAAGAAATCTAAACGACTGAAAGTAAAAACAATACATCAAACCTAATTGAACCGAACCAATTGCGGTAAGTCTGAAAATTGTTTCTGCTTTAATTCCCTTCAGCCTTAAAAAAGGCAAAAATATCATTGTAGCGATACCTATACGCATCAATACTAAAAACCATGCATCAACATACCCAGAAAGATATACACCAATTAAGCTGAACGAAAAAGCCCAGATAATAGTAACGCCAAATAAATACCTCATAAATTAATCATACATCACTTAAAATAAAAATTCTTTACTTAAAAACGAATGTATAAAATTATCTAAATAAAGACAATGAACTTTAATTAATACTTTAGTTACAATTAACAAAGCGCTAAAAAAAGAGTCTCTATTGAATGTGATGATAGAACAAATAAAGTTTTTTTTCAAGGTACTAATAAGTACATTGCTCTATGGTTAATAAGTCACATTTTGACCAAATAACTAATTGTAGTAATACACCTAGCTGCGCTAAGTCTCTTGACTTTGAGCTCTTTTAAAAATCAACTTCTAAGATACAATCACAATTAAGTCTTCAGACTTTAAAACTATGTATTGCTGCTTTTACTTTACAAAACCATTCCAATATAAAACCTCTAAAAGTCAGGAGACTTTATATCGTTTCCACTTAAATCAAATTACAAAAATTACGCAAAGTCAGGAGACTTTGCGCAGCACTTTAGAGCACTCCCCTGCAGCCTGCTTCATCATTCCTCTTTGCCGCTGCAGGTCAAGCTGTCCGTTGCAATCTTTTATTCCGCTTCGCTTGGTAAAAGGATTTCCACTGCCGTCCTTCACGCGGAACGAAGTGCTCGGCAATATAAAGCTTTTTGACGATTTATAAGATAAATAGCATATATTTGATATTGACTAAAGTCTGACTCTAGTAAGACCTATCCGCCCTAAATTGGGGCAATAGGTCTGATTTTATAAGACCTATATAAGAGTTAGCAATAATATTAACTAAAAAAAATGAAAAAAAATACACTTCAATCAATTACCATTTAAAAACTGGACATCAATTTTAATGTTAATTTCATTGGTTTTTATCATTATCGGTAGTTTTGAAATTATTGACTTTGAATATAAAAAAACTAATAAAATTTTAGCTTCAATTGGTTTTCTTTCCCAAGCTATATACTACAGTAAAATGTTTTGGTATAAAAATTATGTCGAATGGAATAAAATCGGGATGAATCTAAAAATAAACAGAATAATTGCGGAATCGATTAAATTTACTGATGTCCAAAAATTAGAATTAGACAAAAATAATTTAATAATAATTCAGAAATCAGGACGCAACAAAATATTTGAAATAAATAATATCGAAATTAGTGATTTGGAAAAACTTCTGAAAATAATTAGACAAAATAGCGGAATTGAAAGCAGTGAATTCTCTACAAATTGAAAAAAACAATAAAATACTATTGCTAACCGCCATTTGAGCTAGCTCGAATTTAGTGGAATTACCGTTTCGCATCACGTTTTCGTTAAGCCGAAAATTGAGTGCTTACGAACGCCCCACCATTTCAAAGTGGCATAACTTTGTACGAAACCAGACACCAGAAACTATGAAAAGAAAATCGTTCCTCTTAATTTTATTAGTTGTTAGTTTACCTGGATGTAGTAAATCAAACAGTCTTGAAAAAAAATTCTTCAATAGTTCTCACGATTGTTGGGTTGTTTACAGTCAAAACCAACCTAGTTATACATTTTGGAAGTTTAACAACAATAAAACTTCAGATAACTTATCAAGAGATGAAAGTGGTACTTTGGAAACTTTTAATATTGATGGCGATTTAGTAATTGGGCCAAAAAAATGGCAAGTTAGCTCTGATAGTATACTTAGTTGGGGAATGCATAAATATGACGTAATAAATGCAAATAAAAATTTAATTGTTTTAATGTATGAGGAAAATGAAACCCATAAGCAAGAACATATTTTTTTAGTAAAAGAGAATAAGTCTACATTGCGAAAAGGCGCTTATTATTTCGAACAAAAAAGGCTGAAAAATCCGCAAAAATATATCTCTAGTAATTAACTGGCTACGTACATCACTTGCTACAATAGATTTGGGCATTTGGCTTAACGGGAAAATGATTTTGTATTTTAGAGTTTTGTGACAACCGAAAGACAAATCTTAATTTAACCCCTAATCACTTGTAGCAATGGAACGTTAGGGGTAATGGCAACAGAGAAATTCCGGTGGAATTTACGCTGGCTTTTTTCATAGGTTTATGACTAAAACTGTGATTTAGAAAAGTGAAGTCTTGCAAAATAGAAAACTAAAAGTTACATTTTCTAGCAGAAGGTGAAAAAGCAAAACCGACAAACGAACCTTGCGAACGCTTTAAAGTTAGCAGAAATTTTAACACAACATTACAAATAAAAACAATGAAACAAATTTTACTTTTTTCCTTATTATTTTTAGGAAATTTAATGTCTGCTCAAAAAAAATATGATCAATTTTATATAAATAATAAAAATGATACTATCAAATGTGAAATTATTAATTTCTCCAATAAAAGGGTAAATGTAATTGCAAACGGAGCAAAAATGCGTTTGAGTCCAAAGCTAATTAAATCTTTTTCATCATATACCTCTAATGGATATAGAACCTTTACTATTTTAAAAAATGATTTAAATAACTTCTATGAAGCAAATATTATAGGAAAAATATCATTTTATAAAGTTTATACAAGTAATGGCTATAATGGAATTTTACCCGTGATGGTTAAAAATGATAAAATTGTTTATTTAAATGTATTAAATCCAAGAAATAGAATTGCAGAATTAATAAGTGATTGCCCAAGTCTTTTAAAAGATTGGAATGAAACAGAAAATTATAAAACATCTGATAAGGAAAAAATTGTAAATGCATATAATCGTGATTGTGAATAAAAAAAATTCTGCTAACAGCCATTGAGCTAGCTGGAGTTTAGTGCAATTACCGTTTCGCCTCAAGTTTTCGTTAAGCCGAAAATTGAGCGGTTACGAACTTTCGGCCATCTCAAAGTGGCATAATGTCAGGCTTTGAAAAAACCTCCTTTTCTCACAATTTCACAAATAATACATACTCATAAACGGCAATATAGTCGTTCTACTGCTAGCTATTTTTTAGGCAGCAAATTATCGCTCATTTTTAATACTGTCTTTAGAAAGTCTAAAATAGTTCGTTATACAAACAAAACAAGCTTTTGCTTTGTAGGGTGAGTTCCGTTTTTTGAGTTTGGCAATTAAATCAGCCACGCCCAGTATATTGATCGAGCGATTGATGTTGTATACTTTAACCCCAAACCTCGCGAAGCCTGGGAGACGTTGCCATTCATTGCGGAACGCTTTTTAACTGAAACGTAAACATTTACATTTTGTAACATTTAACTATAATTAGTACACTAATAAAAAAACCATAATCTAATAAAGTAATAATATGAAAACTCAAGAAAGCGAATTTTTTATTGATAAAATGATTTTGAAGTACCAATCCCTGTCAAAAAAGGAAAAATCAATTATTAATTTATGTTTAGGTGTGTTATTAGTTTTATTCATAATCGGAAAAATCTACAATGGTGGAGAAGTTATCGGAGAGTTTTTATATAACATTAGTCATTAAATTTTACAGAATTTAAAGCTTGTTTAACAACTGAAATCTGAATTGAAAAACCAAAACCGAATTGAATACGGAAATTAAGCTGTTGCGGAATTACTCACTCAAACGGAATTGAAAATACTTGCTGATTCAAAAACGGACAAAACGCAATCAAAAGCAAATCTAAAATTGGAATTTGATTAAATAATTTTAACTCTGAAAAATCAACGAAATGGCAACAGCAATTTTGAGCTAGCTGAAGTTTAGTGCAATTACCGTTTCGCATCAAGTTTTCGATAAGCTGAAAAATGAGTGATTACGAATTTTCAGCCATCGTAAAGTGGCGAAACCTGTATGCTGCTTTGCCCAGCTACAAACGCAAATCAGTATTAAATAGAAACTTTAAATTTACAATATTTAAAAAAATACACTATGAGTAATAGACGAAATTGGTTAAAGCAAACAAGTTTAGGTATTGTAGGTTTAGGTATTATTCCGTTTGAGAGTTTTGCAATTCCAATAAACGAAAATAGCATTAACGAAAAAAATATAAGTCTAATTCAGTTAAGGTCAAACGAAAATCCTTATGGCCCATCAGTTTTGGCTAGTAAAGCAATGAGAGATAGTGTGAGTGTCAGCAATCGCTATGATTGGGATTTGTTAGACGAACTAATAAAAAAAATTGCCCAAAAACATCATTTAACTTATCAAAACATATTATTAGGTGCCGGCTCTTCTGAAATTTTAAATTTAGTTGCTTTGTTTTGCTCAAAAAAATCAGGAAATTTAATTATTGCAGAAACTACGTTTGATTATTGGACAATAACAGCGGAAAATGCAGGTCTTAAAAAAATTGCAATCCCATTAACAGCAGATAAAAAACATGATTTATCTGCAATGTTAAATGCAATTGACACTGATACGAAAATGATTTATATATGTAATCCTAATAATCCAACTGGGACTATTTGTGCAAGTGAAGAACTTCTAAATTTCATAAATGAAGCCACAAAAAGAACGAAAGTTTTAGTAGATGAGGCTTACCTAGATTTTACCGACCAACCCTCACTTGCAAATCTTGTAACGGAGAATAAAAACTTAATTATTGCCAAAACCTTTTCTAAAATATATGCCTTAGCAGGTTCACGTATTGGATATGCAATAGCACATCCTGATACCATTAAGGAAATAAGTCAATTGCAATTTACCGCAAATGGTAGTGTAAGTGTTGTCTCGGCTTCAGGAGCTTTAGCATCATTAAAGGATGATAAATTTGTAACAGATACGATTACATTTAACAATGAAGTAAGAAAATATACGGTTGATCAATTAGAGAATTTAAAAATACGTTGTATTCCGTCGCACGCAAACTTTGTCTATTTTTCATTAGAGAATTACAACAAAGACTTTTTTGAGCAATTAAAAAAGAATAATATTCAAGGAACTAAAATTTATGAAGAAAAGGGGAAATGGTCGAGAATTACAATTGGCACAATGAAAGAAATGAAACAATTTATTAAAGCATTAGAGTAAATATAAAAAACAGCATACAAACGCCGTTTAGCAATAAAACTATGAAATACATTAAAACATTAATCATTTTATTAGTCTTCACTAACTGTAAGGCTCAAGAAACTAAGATTCTTCTCAAACAAAAATTAATTTCTAATTTATCTAATACACCAATATATCAACATCTAACAGAAAATGTAGACGGTCAAATTAAATGGAAAGAAAATTTTAAATATTTAGATAGTATTGAAATTTTCAGCATAACATATTTAAGTGATGGCTTGAAAATAAATGGTCTTTTAGTAAAACCTAAAAAAGATGGGAAATATCCTTGTATAATTTATAATCGTGGCGGTAATAGTGATTTTGGAGCTTTAGTAATTGCCAACGGAGCAATTACTCTTGGTCAAATTGCAAAAGAAGGTTATGTTGTAATCGCAAGTCAATATAGAGGAAATGCAGGAAGTGAAGGAAAAGAAGAATTTGGAGGCAAAGATGTAAATGATATTACTATACTTCCAAAAGTATTAAAAGAAATAAAAGAAGCTGATACTGAAAAAATTGGAATGTATGGCTGGAGTCGTGGAGGAATGATGACATATATTGCTTTAACAAAAATGAAAGAGATAAAAGTAGCTGTCGTTGGAGGAGCAGTTTCAGATATTTTTAGCTCAATTAAAGACAGACCCGAAATGGAAACTGATGTTCTATCAGAATTAATTCCCAATTATGCAGAAAACAAAGAAATAGAATTAGAGAAAAGGTCTGCTATCAAATGGGCAGACAAATTCCCAAAAAATATTCCGATTTTAATGATGCATGGAAATTCTGATTGGAGAGTTAAACCAACACAAAGTTTAAACCTTTCTTTAGAATTTGAAAAAAACAGAATTCCTTATAGACTAATAATGTTTGAAGGTGGTGATCATGGAGTTTCGGAACACGAAAAAGAAGTAAATGAACAAGTAATAAATTGGTTTGATAGGTATTTAAAGAATAATGAACCATTGCCAAATATGGAATATCACGGAAGATAAAAACGGCGTACAACAGCTGCGTTGATATCATGTGTGATTTTGTGGAATTACCTATTCGCATCCTATTTTCTGCAAAGCTAAAAAATGAAAGGTTACGAACCACATACCATCTCAAAGCAGCAAGACGTCAAACTGTCTAAAAACTTAAAACAAGTCTCTGAGATTTTTATATTTGAGATTTTTCATAGATAGGATTCCAAATACAAAATGTAAAAGCATAGGTTATTAGACAAACTGAAGTTGCAGTAATATTCACCAATCCTGCATAAATTCTAAACAGTTATATATCAAAACGACAAAGTAATTAAACGTTACAGCAAACCCTTAAAATTAAAAATTTCAGTCGAGTCGAATACTGATAAATACGCCACTAACTTTAGACCTAAATAGTGACTACCATTTTAGTAGTGCCATTGGTACTAAAAATGTTGCCAACCGAAGATGAGAACGCTCAACTCGTTTTAATAATGGGATTACAGATACCTCTACAATTAGAATTTTAACACCCGAAAAACGCTGTCTTTTATAAACTTTGTGATTCCCATAACCATAACACACAAATACAACCATAAACTCAGCCAAAACCTTAATAAAAAAAGAATTTGCCTAGGAGAGGTATTTATAACAACAATATTAATGTTACATGTATCTATGTTACCATCTTTAAACCTTTTGAAGTAGTGTTTATTTAAGAAAAAGCTTAACAAGGTATGAAAGTGTTAAAGTTAATATCTTGATTTTAAGACAGTATTAATAAAGTCCCCGCATTTAAATTGTAAACTGCGGATTAATAATTAAAACACTTATATATGAGTACAACATATTTGAATACCAAGTCAAGAGGATTAACCAAAACAGTAGCTGAATTCTCCAAACAAGATGGTCAGAGCAACAGTGAGTACCGTCAATTTATCAAAGAACAAGTGCTGGAGCATAGAAAAGAAGGAATGGACGTATTCAAATCCCCAAGACCAGGAGATGACCGAAACAACGAATAACTTCCTATCCTCAATGGAAAATGGAGTAAATAAAAAAGAAGTAAAAGGCTATTTAGGAAATCTAAATAGCCTTTTATCAATTTATTTAAAAAAGCAATAAAAACCATAAAGTATGACAATTAAATACCTACGAAACTAAAGCTAACACAGTATATAATTTATTGCTAGTCCTCACCTACTTGCGAATCCTGAAGCGAGGGGATGCTGGAATTTACTATCTGTGATTTATTTACTAAATTAGTTGCTTCAATGCGTAACAAAAAATATACCTAACGTTGTACTTCATTATGAAAACACTTAAAAATTAATAAATCATGAAACATCTTATTACAGCATTTGTTTTTGCAGGAATTTTGATTTCTTGTAATTCATCAGACAAAACAAAAAAGGAAAAACAGGAATCCTCTGCAATGGAATCTGAAACAAAAAGTACATCAAATGATATCAATAAACAATTAAAGAATATTGATACTGATGAAGCTTTAATTGCAACAGCATTAATGGCTGCTCCCAAAGAAAGCAGATCCAAATGTAAAGTTATTGGATATAATATGGCAGGTGAATTTGTTACGCTCAAAGAAGGAGATAATGAATTTATTATTCTTGCAGATAATCCCAATCAGGATGGATTTAGTGCCGCATGTTATCATAAAGACCTCGAACCCTTTATGGCGAGAGGAAGAGCTTTAAGGGCAGAAGGAAAGACAGAACAAGAAGTCTTTGCTATCCGTGAAGCAGAGATGAAATCAGGTCAACTTAAAATAACACCTGGGTTGACGCTACAAATCTACTACGGGGCAAAGACAGTGTATGACCCTGCAGCCTCAAAAGTTGAAGGTGCGCAACTTCGCTATGTGGTATATTTACCTTGGGCCACATCAAAATCTACTGGTTTGCCAGAGGTCCCAATGGCTTCAAATCATCCTTGGATTATGAATTCCGGAACACATAAAGCGCACATTATGATTTCACCTTTACCAGAAGGTAGAGAGTAGTCTTGATGAGGAACTATAAGTAATGATATCGCTGATAAAAACAGAACTAAAAAAGAGGAGATAAGCCCCCCCCCCCAAGATAATTTATTGCAAGTTCTAGCTTACTTACTCTACAAGCCAAGCGAAATGGTTGACAGCAATGCGGTCCCGGGAGCTATCTGGCCTATTCGGTCTGTATTTACTAAATTAGGTACTTAAAACACGTAAAAAACCATATACCAAACGTTGGCAACAATTAAAGAAATTTAAACTAAAAATTCAACAGATGGAAAAAATATGGATAATAGCACTATCCCTTTTTTTAATAATCACTTTTGTTTTTTGGAGGGGTACTAGTGCTCATTTCAAAAAAGAATATGGTAAAAAGAGTTGGGAACTATGGGGGACGAGGACTTTTTATTGGCAAGGTGCATTATTAATCAGTGGAAGTATTACAATTCTACTACTGTTTGTTTTTAAATGGGCAAATGTATTGTCTTTTTAGAAGCCTAAAAAACAACTAAGCCGCCAAGACCGTGTTCCTACCTTCGCCGCCTTACGAATCCTTTTGTTCAGCTATAGCTAGCACTAATTTTCTATATTTACTTAGTACTCTTTTTTTTTAAAAGTAATGAGTAGCAATTATAAATTCCACAATGCAGAGTGTTTGTACGTTAAGAGCGCTACAGTTGTAGCATTATCATTAGATGTATTTACCCATAATGATTACCAAAATTTATTAATTGAGTAAATGATGTATCTGATCAAAAAAATAAAGGATTAGAAATTCATACTTGGTGTATTTGCGTTTTAGTGAAATTAAAAAAATTATCGTGTTTTAGTCAATCGCAAATACACTGCTTTAAATTCCCCAACCTAGCAAATTGCCAGACCGTCAAACTGTCTAAAGACCCTTTTAAGAATTATGAGTTACTGCGTTTAATAATAAATGAGTTGAAAAAAAGAACATTGAATCAATCATTACACTCAACCCAATACAGGATGTTTCATAATAACTCAGTTATCAATCCATACAGTTTAATGGTAATTCTACCTAAGAGCCAGAATTATTAAGAAGATTCAATTAGGATCTGCCAATCTTTATAATACTTCTAATAACGTCATCAAGTTGGTTGCAGCTTGCCAATATCATGTCACAAATATTACTGTTATTACTATCTAATAGCGTTTTGTCTAAAAGACCGGTAAGTCCGATTATATTACTTAGCGGCGCCCTAATAAGATGTGATTGTTGAAAAATGATTGTTGCCAAGATATTACTGTTTTTTTCAATCTCTTCTTTTGCCTTTTTTAAATGTAATTCTTCAGCAATATATTTTGTTATATTATATCCTATGCAGTATATCCCGACAGGTTTTTTTTGGTCATCAAACATGGCTTTATATTCCCACTGAGTATATACATAACCCCCATTTCCATCGTGTTTCCTAATTGTCGCCGGAAATAATTTGGTCGGGTTCTCAAAACATTTAGCAGCAACTTCGACGCAAGTATTCATATCGTCGGGATGCATTGTGATATGATAGGGTTGTCCTACAAAATTGCTGTTCACATGTAAAAATGCGTTAGCGTAATTTTCGTTTACATAAGAGTAATTACCATCCATAGCAGTAGTTACCAAATAAAATAAAGCCGAATCATTCAGTAATCCTCTAGTTTCTTCGAAATGTTTCATAACCCATTTTTCTATGCCATAAATATAACAATAAATCCTACAAAGAGCCTCTTTTTAATTCAAAATTAGGCTATCAGCCGATGAGGGCTATTTGCGGGAGAACCATATGGCACTCGGCAGTGTGAAGACAGTGATACGTGATGCCCTAAAAAAGTCAGGTTTAACTAAAAAAGCCACCATTCATACTTTACAGTATAGTTTTACTACCTATTTATTAGAGAGCGACACTGATATATATTACATTGAGGAATTACTAGCACATAGCAGCAGTAAAACGACTGAAATATGCACCGTTGTAAGTACCAAAAGCCTACAACAAATAAAAAGTCCATCTGATGATTCTTACTATTTTATTTATACATTAGTACAATAATTAGCAGCAACTATTATGGCACAAAGCCAACCTAAATTGGATGCATTGGAGATTCTGTGTTGATTTACAATTAAAATATTAATTTATTTTTGTTTTTTCAAAAAAAAGACTCCGAGCAATCTTTAAAATTATTGTTTTATTTATTCTTATAACCCAATATTTTTTATTTTGGGTTTATTACACTTAAAGTTGCTTTTCTTTCTTAATTTTGCCGTTCTAAGGCGGTCAAGAGCCAGCCTGTATAGCGTGTTTATGCCATCTGTGCAGGCACGCTATTTTTTTGCTCCATTCTCTTGGTTTCATATTCTTTGTCATAAGGACGCTTATTCTTGAATATAGTATAAACCATTTCCAAAAGCTTTCTCTGAACCGCTATCAAAGCTTTCATTTTGATTCCTTGCCTAGAGACTATCCTTGTGTATAAATCTCTGAAATTATCATCCCATTTTACTGCAGCTAGTGCTGGTAAATGCATTGCATTGCTTTGCGCAAGTATCTATTTCCGCTTTTTGATATTCGAGGTTTTCCTTTTACCGATGTTCCGGATTGTTTTTCTTTAACATCAAGTCCTGCATAACTTGTCAATTGTCTCTTGCTTCGTATGAGTTCAAAACCATTAGTTTCCGCCAAAATAATAACAGCGGTTAGCTCACCTATACCAGGTATTGTACAGATATTCTCGATCTCGCTTTTTAAAACTACGTCCTTATTTACCCAGTTTTCAATCTCTTTTTTTATCTCTTTCTCTTGTCCACTTAAGAACTTAATTCGAGTGCTAATCCGCAATATACTACTCTCATTAGGCTCAGCTTCTGATTGTTCTGCATGAAGGTGATTTTTCACCATTGTTCTTTCAAACACTATCTGATCACGTTCACGAGTAAGCTGTTGCAGATTCCTATAGATATTCTTTGGACGATGCCATAAATCTAATTTTCTTTCTAACCCAAATTGTGCAATGGCTTCAGAGCAGGTTTTGTCTGTAACGGTTTTATTATCTAAAGTCCGCATATAGTTGCTGATTTTATTGGGTAAAACAACGCAAACTTCACACTCTTTTTCATCTAAAAAATAAGCGAATTTTTGATGGTAAACACCTGTAGCTTCCATGACAAATCGAACCTTTATTTTGTCATTTGTTAACTTTTTTACCCATTCTAAAAGTCCTAAAAAGCCTTTCTCATTATTTCTAAAAACTTTAAAGGCATACAATTCAATTGATAAATCTTCGACCATTCTACCTAGAGTAACTACCAATTCTTTCTGAGCTACATCAATTCCCAATACTTGTTTTAATACTTTCATTCTTAAACTTTAAGGTTGTTTATAAAGTAAAGAATCTCCCTTCGCCTTTTCTCCTGGTTGGATATTCTGGATATTAAGTCTTGCTTAATTCCTTACATTCTGTTCAGACTCTAAAAGATAAAAAAGAATGAGGTGCTATCTATCGGACAATATACTTCTTGAGTTATTTAGCCATCGGTGTACTCTCATTCTTCTTACTCTAAGATTACAAATTTAACGATTCCTTTTCTGAAAGTTATGACTTTACAAACATAGGAGCTATCGGGAGAGTTTTGGCTAATGCCACGATACCAAGCAGATGGACCATACTGATCAAAAAACATAAACCGGTATAAATGAGCTTTTAACCCTATTGTAATACGCATAGATATAGATTGTAAGAATGATATTGATGTAAAGTCAATAGCCTTGAAGTTAACTATTTTCTGTAGCGGCATCGGCGGACAGAACTCGTCTTTCTAATAAAAAAAACATTGTAAACTACTAAAAAACAATATGTTGTATTAAATTAAGCGGATATATCTTCCTGTTAAAAACCCAACTTTCTTAACGTTTGTTCAACTATTTTCGCTACTTTTGAGAGTAATAAAACGCAGATTTTTCACGGACTGAAATTGACAGTCAGTCAAAAAATAAAGCTGATTTCAATACTGCTGTTTTATTAAATGATTTGTTTTTATTACATCTCTTTTTTAATTCTTGAAGCAATTGCTGTTTTATCAAATGATGATCAACAAATGATCCGCTTATTCTCCCTGAAATTGCGCTATGGAATACTGTAAGTAATACTAATCGATTTCTTAAAATGAAACCTATTTCACATCTATAAATATTATTGAATAAATAAATTATATAGATTTTACTTATAATTAAATCAGATATGAAAATTAAAGATTGTAATTTAGTAATGCGATTTAGGCTAACTTTGGTAACGCAAGAAGACAACAACGAAAATATAAATCTATAAAACTTTTAAACATGGAAAATAATAATAATAATAATAATAATAATAATAATAATCCAGACCCATCCAACGGTCAAGGTAAATGCCCTGTAAATCATGAACAGCTTCCATTAAATGAAGGCGCTACTATTGTTGAAACAAACCATGATGCATCAGCAGGTAAATGCCCAGTAATGCATGGCGGAAATACCTCTACCAAATCAAATGTTATGGATTGGTGGCCTAATGCACTTAATCTTGATATATTGAGTCAACATGATACTAAAACAAATCCTTTAGGACAAGAATTTAATTATCACGAAGAACTTAAGAAATTAGATATTGAAGCCTTAAAAAAAGATATGCATGCTTTAATGACGGATAGTCAAGAATGGTGGCCTGCAGATTGGGGACACTATGGAGGTTTGATGATACGTCTTTCTTGGCATTCTACTGGATCGTACCGTATTTCTGATGGTCGCGGAGGTGGTGGCGCAGGAAATCAACGTTTTGCACCTTTAAACTCTTGGCCAGACAATGTTAGTTTAGACAAAGCAAGAAGATTGCTATGGCCTATTAAGAAAAAATACGGTAATAAAGTGAGTTGGGCCGATTTAATTGTTTTGGCTGGTACAATTGCTTATGCTGATATGGGATTAACAACCTTTGGTTTTGCATTTGGACGTGAAGATATTTGGCACCCAGAAATAGATACGTATTGGGGAGCTGAAAAAGAATGGTTAGCGCCTAGTGATGAGCGTTATACTAATGTAGAGGATCCAAAGACAATGGAAAACCCTTTAGCTTCTGTACAAATGGGACTAATTTATGTGAATCCAGAAGGAGTTAACGGAAAACCAGATCCTCTAAAAACTGCTGCTCAAATACGTGAAACGTTTGAACGTATGGCGATGAATGATGAAGAAACAGTTGCTTTAACTGCAGGTGGACATACAGTAGGTAAATGTCACGGTAATGGTGATGCCAGTATTTTAGGACCAAATCCTGAAGCTGCTGGTGTAGAAGAACAAGGATTAGGATGGCACAACCCCAATAAATCAGGTAAAGGTCGCTATACGGTAACGAGTGGAATTGAGGGAGCATGGACTACAAACCCTACTAAATGGGACAATGGTTATTTTGAGATGTTATTCAAACATGAATGGCAGTCTGTTAAAAGTCCTGCAGGCGCATTTCAATGGGAACCCGTAACTATTAACGAAGAAGACAGACCGGTAGATGTTGAAGATCCAAGTATTCGACAAAACCCGATAATGACTGACGCTGATATGGCTATGAAAGTAGATCCTATTTATAAAGAGATCTCATTGAAGTTCATGAACGACCAAGCTTATTTCTCAGAAACTTTTGCTCGCGCTTGGTTTAAGTTAACGCATAGAGATATGGGACCAAAAGTAAGATACTTTGGTACAGACGTACCACAAGAAGATTTAATATGGCAAGATCCTATTCCAGCAGGAACGACAGGGTATGACGTAGCCGCAGTAAAAGCCAAAATTGCTGCATCAGGATTATCTATTCCTGAAATGGTAAATACCGCTTGGGATAGCGCGCGTACTTTCCGTGGATCTGATATGCGTGGTGGTGCTAATGGTGCCCGTATTCGTTTAGCTCCTCAAAAAGATTGGGAAGGAAATGAACCACAACGTTTAGCCTATGTTTTATCTGTTCTTGAACCTATTGCAGCTGAGTTTGGTATTAGTATAGCAGATACAATTGTTTTAGCGGGTAATCTAGGTATTGAGCAAGCTGCAAAAGCCGCAGGTGTTGCCGTATCTGTTCCTTTTTCACCAGGTCGTGGAGACGCTACTGATGAAATGACTGATGCTGATTCTTTTGATCCATTAGAGCCTTTAGCTGATGGCTACCGTAACTATAGTAAAAAAGATTACATTGTAAGTTCAGAAGAATTAATGCTGGATCGCACACAATTAATGGGATTAACAGCTCCAGAAATGACCGTACTTGTTGGTGGTATGAGAATGTTAGGTACGAATTATGGCAATACAAAACATGGCGTTTTTACCAATACAATAGGTGCTTTGACTAATGATTTCTTTATCAACCTAACTGATATGCGCAACACTTGGAAACCAACAGAAAAAGGACTTTATGAAATTTGCGATCGCAAAACAGGATTAGTAAAATGGACCGCTACCAGTATGGATTTAGTATTTGGATCCAATTCTATTTTACGTTCTTACTCTGAAGTTTATGCACAAGACGACAACAAAGAAAAATTTGTACACGACTTTGTAAAAGCTTGGGCAAAAGTTATGGATGCTGATCGTTTCGATATAAAATTAAAATAGAATACTTATAGCTAATACTATAATCAATAGCGGTTTCGGTTCTATATCGAAACCGCTATTTTATTTATTTAGATACCTTTATTTGGAAATACAAAAGACATAAATAATATACAGAAAGAAAAATAAGAGTTTATTGCCGTTTTAAAAATAGATTCAACCGAATAAAGCGTATTGTCAATAATAAAAATTAGCTAAATAATTGCAAGTATAAAGTCTACAACACTAAAATTCATTAATTTTAAACATCTGAAAAGTGCGATTTTAAATCTGCCACTTTCATAGCCTAAGACGACACCAACAAATATAAAATAAAGATGGAATCGAAACAAAAAGATTACTTTGCTAATAAAGCAGAAGGGTTTGACGGAGAAAAATCCGTAACTCAAAATGTAGATAATATTGCTCAAACGATCATAGATAGCCTATCCTTTTCAAAAGAGATGCACATTATGGATTTTGGCTCTGGTACTGGATTGCTTTTGTCTCAAATTGCTCCATACGTAGGTGAAATTACAGCAATCGATATATCTGCCTCTATGACTGCAGTTTTAAAATCAAAAATCAGCGAAATAGACTGCAAGCTTCAAATAATGGAGCTGGATTTAACAAAGGAAACTCTTGACACAAAATTTGACGCTATCATTTCGTCTATGACTATTCACCATATAGAGAATGTGCAAGAGATATTCAATAAATTTTATTCACTACTTAATGAAAATGGAACCATTGCCATTGCCGACCTTGACAAAGAGGATGGTTCTTTCCATACAGAGGATACTGGGGTATTTCATACTGGATTTGATAGAAACGAATTTTTAAGTTTTGCAAAAAATGCTGGTTTTAGAGACTTGCAGATTCAAACTGCTAGCGTAATGGATAAACCAACAGGCCAGTATCCGGTTTTCTTACTAACCGCTAAAAAATAAATAGCATTAAAAATTTATTGCTACACGACAACAACTATGCTTCATGCTAAAGAGTATTATATTCGAAAGCGTAGCGTTCATGCAAAGAAAGCGAGAAGCAAATGAACAATAGAAATAAGAAAATGAAAAGTGAGCTAACATTACCGCAATCCATTAGTTCAAGAACTGAATTTAAACGTAAATTCAGTTTACGGGAAATGTACCTTGCTGCTGTTTATGCTCCTAGGGCAATGCTAACGCTAAATAAAAACAACAAAACTAAATTAGTAGACAAAAACTTTATCAAACGTTTACAGTTGGCCGTAACCGAAGTAAGTGGATGCGCCATATGCTCCTATGGTCATGCTAAAATGGCTTTGCGCCAAGGCATGGGTAACGAAGAGATCAACAGCTTTTTAAGTGGCGGAGATGGTTTCATTAAGATTGAAGAAGCAAAAGCAATCATGTTTGCCCAATATTTTGCCGAAGCAAAAGGCTATCCAAAGAAATACGCTTACGATTCTATTGTAGAAGAATACGGAAAAGAAAAAGCCCAAATTATACTTTCGGCCGCTCAAATGATGCTTGCAGGAAATATGTACGGAATTCCCCTGAGTGCACTTCAATCCAGATTCAAAGGAAAACCATACAAAGACAGTTCATTATTTTACGAATTAAAAATGCTAATTCTAGGCCTCCTTCTCTTGCCTATAGCAATTATTCATGGATTCCTTAGATATCTCAGTGGTTTACCGAACGAACGGTTTGACAAAAGTACTGATGATGAATAGGATAAAATTTTAATGATTAAGAATAAAGAGGTACTTAAAATATTCAAGTAGAAGGTAACTGAATTCTATCGACTTTATAAGTACAACTATATTCCTGAAGTGTAAAACATGAAGTAGTAATTACAGAGCCGTACCAAGTGGAATTATAAGGCAATCTATGTACATTATTTCATCACTAAAAATAAACTTCTAAATCAATTGGCATTATCTTCAATACCCCAGGTATCCAAGCTTCGTAGAATATTTTCAAGGGATCGTCCTCTCTCGCTCAATTTATATTCCACTTTTGGAGGAACTACTGGAAAAACTTTTCTGGAAATAAGGCCGTCCGATTCTAATTCTCTTACGGTTTGGGTAAACATTTTATTTGAAATACCGGATATTTTCTTTTGTAACAATCCAGAACGTAAACCGCCATCCAATAAATGAAATAAAATCAAAGGTTTCCATTTAGTCCCTATTAAACTCATTGTATAATTCAGAGGACAATATTTTTTTTCGCTCATTTTAAAATATAAAACATTGATAATCCATATTTTACTCTTTTTAGTAACTATAATACTTTATGGTTAGTACTTGCTGTTTATGCAAATATAGCCTAAATTTGTAATCTAATACTATAACATATGACAACTAATACAAATTATCCAAAATCATTTTCTCATATCGGGATTACTGTTCCTAATATAAAAGAGGCTGTTAAATTCTACTCAGAAGTAATGGGCTGGTACATAATTATGGAACCATCTACAGTAAAGAAAGAAAAGGAAACGGCTATTGGCCAAATGTGTATTGACGTTTTTGGCGAAGATTGGGAAGAATTTGAAATTGCACATTTAGCAACTTCAGACGGCATTGGAATCGAATTATTCTCTTTCCCTCACGGAGTCAAGGAAGCGCCTGAATTCAATCCTTTCAATACGGGGCTATTTCATTTTTGTGTACAAGATCCAAATATTGAAGACCTCATCGAAAAAATTGTATCTTACGGTGGTAAACAAAGAATGCCTATTAGAGAATATTATCCAAATGAGAAGCCTTTTAAAATGTGTTACGTACAAGATCCTTTTGGAATTGTTTTCGAAATATACACGCACAGTTATGAACTGACTTATTCTTCTGGAGCCTACACGAAATAAAAAGGTTTAATAAGCTTATATTTGACCTTTAAAAACGCAACTAAAATGAAAAAAAGCCTTTATCTACTCTCTCTTTTTATAGTAGTAATTTCCTGTAAAGAGACGACAATCAAGAAAACAGAAACTGAAGTCCCACAACATACAGATAGTCTTACAACACAAGTGCAACAAGTCGCTGAATTCGTAGGGCAGCAAGTTACGGGTGTTACTGTGAGCAATACGGGGAAAATTTTCGTAAACTTTCCTAGATGGAGAAAAGGGGTTAAGAATTCGGTTGTTGAAATTACTAAAGACAATCAGCAAAATGCCTATCCGAATAAAGAATGGAATTCATGGGAAATTGGTGATGCAGTTGAAGAGCAAAAATTTATTGGCGTACAATCTGTTGTTGCTTTCGAAAATAAACTATATGTCTTAGACACCCGTAGTCCTCTATTTGGAAACGTTTTAGACGCACCCAGAATTTTTGTATTTAATCTTGATGATAACAAATTAGAGAAAACCTATCTATTACAAAAAGACAGCTACTATCCTAATTCTTACATTAACGATTTACGCGTTGATATAAAAAACAATAAAATCTATTGTACTGATTCTGGCAGAGCCGGATTGATTGTATTAGATATAACTTCTGGAAAATCTACTAGAGTTTTAGACAATCATTTTTCAACAAAAGCGGAGCAATCCTATTTGACTTTCGATAATAAAAAATGGGAGAATACGATTAATTCTGACGGAATTGCATTAGACACCAAGAATGACCTACTCTACTTTCATACACTAACAGGCTATAGTTTATACTCAGTACCTACAAAGGTATTAGCTAATGGAACTAATAAAGAAATAGAAAAATCAGTAAAATTAGTAGCTAAAACCTCAGCTCCAGACGGAATGATACTTGACGAAAATGGCACATTATATTTTGCTGATTTAGAAAATAACAAAATTATGTACCGAAAAAAAGATGGCAGCATTCATACCCTAGTTGAAGGAGATGAAATTAGATGGGCTGATACGTTTAGTATTTATAACAACTACTTGTATTTCACAAACTCAAGGATTAATGAGGTTACAGCCGATATTTCCAACATGACTTTTACTTTGAATAAAATCGAATTGTCTAACAATTAAGAAAAGGAAAAAGCGACTTTCTGCTAAAAAAACTCCAAAAGAAGACTGTATTTAAGGTAACTTAAATACAGTCTTCTTTGTTTGTTAATTACTTGATTGCTGTGTATTCGACACTCCAATTGCATTAGAAAATACCAATAACATCGCTGTCAATAAACTGCCTGATGATGATCCCGAAGATAATTTAAAACTCAATCTATTCGAAGCTAATCAAAGATGAGGTAAATTAGCATCCTAATTTTACTACAAAGCAACTTTTTTCATCATATAAATGTAACAAATAATTAAACCGGCCGACTTATTACTATTAATTAAATTCCATTTTGAAAACTGAAATCAGCATTGTTCTAAAAGGATAACTCGCAATTTTCAATATAAAAAGGGAGGAAACTAATTTAATTTTAATCAAATATTAATTTACACCGTATGAAAAAGATAATGCTACCGCTTTTTCTTTTGCTCTCCTTAGCAGGACAAGCACAAATAAAAGCAGACGACGTAAACACTTTTACCCTGAAAAATGGAATGAAAATACTGGTAGTGGAAGACTTCTCAATCCCAAATGCAAATATGTATTTGTTTTACAAGGTAGGAAGCCGGAACGAATACCAAGGAATTACTGGTCTATCCCATTTTTTTGAACATATGATGTTTAATGGTGCAAAAAAATATGGTCCAAAATTATTTGACCAAACAATGGAATTTAATGGCGGGGCAAATAATGCCTATACTACTGAAAATGTTACGGTATACACGAACTGGTTTCCTACATCTGCTGCATCGGTTATATTTGATCTTGAAGGAGATCGAATATCCAGTTTGAGTATTGATCCTACGATGGTAGAAAGTGAAAGAGACGTAGTATTAAGCGAGCGTCGTACTGGTCTTGAAAATTCTCCTTGGCGTTTGTTGTCGCAATCCCTTCAGGCAACCGCTTTTCAAGAACACCCCTACCACTGGCCTGTTATGGGATATGAAGATGATATGAAGAATTGGACGCAACAAGACTTAGAACGGTATTTTAAAACATATTATGCGCCAAATAACTGCGTTGTTGTAGTAAGTGGCGCGATCAAAACTGAAGCGGTAAAACTATTAGCAGAGAAATACCTGGAACCAATTCCTGCTCAACCAGCTCCTCCAAAAGTTCATATTGTAGAACCTGCACAAACTGGAGAACGAAGAATAACTGTTCAAAAAGAAGTTGCTACCCCCTATCTTATGATTGGTTATCATACTCCTGAAACCAAACACGATGATTATTATGCTTTAAATATTCTTAGCTCAGTTCTTTCAAGCGGCAAATCATCCCGATTATATGCTTCGCTTGTAGACAAAAAACAACTGGCTACCCAAGTTTTTACTGATTATGGCGATAGCTTTGATCCTGGTCTTTTCAATGTATATGCTGTAGCCAATAAAAATGTGGATGAAGTAGATTTGGAAAATGCAATATATGCTGAGATTGAAAAAATAAAAAAGGATGGAATTACCGAAACGGAACTGCAAAAAATAAAAAACCAAAAACTAATGGAATTTTACGACCAAGTAGAAACCATAGACGGAAAATCAAATAATATAGGTACTTATGAAGTATTTTTTGGTGACTATCGAAAAATGTTTGATGCTCCAGCTAATTACAATAAAATAAAAATCGCTGATGTGCAGCGTGTTGCCAATGCCTATTTTACAAAAAGTAACCGAACAGTAGGAGTATTAAAAACAAATGTAGAAAACTAATCGTATGGAAAGTATTAACCAAAAAGTCATAATGATCTGTTTGCTTGTGATAACACAAATAAGCCTGTCAGCACAAAGTTATAAATTACCTAGTTACTCTACATTTAAATTACCAAATGGCCTCACTGTTTTTCTAATGGAACAACATGATGTACCCGTAATCAGTCTATCTACCATTATCCCCGCAGGTGCAATTTATGACAAAGACAAAGCAGGACTTGCATCATTGACTGCGACAGCTTTGAAACATGGTACTAAAAATTTCACAAAAGCAAAGTTAGATGAAGAACTCGATTTCATTGGCGCAGCCGTAAATACCTATTCTTCAAAAGAATACTCCGGAATTTCCTCCCATTTTGCAGCCAAGGACAAAGACAAGGTTCTCTCTATAATTAAAGAAATATTGCTCAATCCTGTTTTTGACCCTGCTGAATTTGAAAAAGAAAAAAGTAGGCTATTGGTAAAGCTTGAACAACAAAAAGAAAGCCCGCAATCTGTGATAGGATCGTACTTTGAATCAATGCTTTACGGAGATCACGTTTATGGGAATATAATAACGGGCACTACGTCAACTGTAAGTAAATTAACCGTAAATGATCTCAGTACTTTTTATAAAACGAAATACAAACCTGACCATGCTGCCATAAGCGTAGTGGGTGATTTTTCTAGCAAGGAAATGAAAACCGCATTAACTGCTATGTTCTTAAAATGGGAAAAGACGCTAAAAGAAGAAGAAAGTCCTGCATCAAAAGCAATTAGCATTCCAAAAGAAAACAAAGTATTGCTAGTCAATAAGGACGATGCTAGAGAAACCACATTTTTCATTGGCTCTCCCGGTATAAGTAGAAACAATCCGGATTATGTTGCTATTGAAGTAGTCAACACTCTTTTTGGTGGGAGATTTACATCGATGTTAAATGATGAGTTGCGTGTAAACTCTGGTTTGACCTATGGAGCCAGTAGTCAATTTAAGGCATTAAAAAATGGTGGTTCCTTTGTTATCAGCACTTTTACAGACGTAAAAACTACAGAAGCAGCCATTGATAAGGCTCTCGAAGTCCTCACTAAATTACATGAAAATGGTATTAATGAAAAAGCGTTGAGCTCTGCCAAAAATTACGTCAAAGGACAGTTTCCCCCACAATACGAAACGACCTCACAACAAGCCTATTTATTGACTCAAATGTTCTGGTATGATTTTGATAAAAGTTTCATTGACGATTTTGAAAAAAATGTTGACAACTTAGACTTGGCGAAAGCCAACCAAATCATTGCTAAATATTTCCCCAAAGACAAGCTACAGTTTGTGCTGATAGGAAAAGCAGATGAGATTAAAAACATTGCAAAAAAATATGGTACAGTAACCCAAGTAGAAATAAAGGACGACCCTAAGGAAAATCTTTAATTACTATCCAAGCGGAAATTTTATTTCCGCTTTTATTATTTTTAATAACTACTTAATAAAACTCAAAACGGCAATTCCTGATAAATAAATGCACTATTATTAAAAGTGTTTTTTTGTCAAAATTACCGGAGTATAGTTTAATAAATAATTACAAAAAGACCGCTCTTAAATTAATTTAATAGCGGTCTTTTTTATCGAATTGATTGCTATTCCTTTTAGTCCAATATTCAAATTGCATTAAAAAATCCCCAATCTTACCTTTGGAGTAGTCACTCCTATTTGCGTATTTACTCTCGTTCTGTTGGATCTGTTTTCATAACGTGGCTCACTATATCCATAGTAATAATGGCCTGCATATTGATACCAATAGTCACTGTGATGACAATGATTATCACAATGATCATGGTGCGCTGCATACCCTTCTTTTTTACCTTGAAGGTAAGCTCGGTGCGCTCTTCTGTCGTTTTTCTTTAATTCCTTTTCGTACTTTTTTTGTTCCTCCCAGAAAGCACGTTCTTCCGTTTTGCTTTTTGCTTCAAACTGTTGTTCGTATAGCGCGTCTTCTAAACCTCTGTGTTCATAATAGGATACACTATGTTTTGTTTCTACTTCGGTATCATTAGTAACTCTAGCCTTTTGCGCATTCGCATTGGGTAAGAAAGAAAAAATAATTAGTATTAATAGGGCTTTAACTGTTTTCATAATTTTAAAATTAGTGTTATTACAATAGTATCTCATTGGTAACTTCAATAGTAAGACAACTGCAAACTAGTTTACCCTACCTTACTATTCACTAATTATTAAAAAATATTTATTTCATCTCACTTTTAATAAAGCCAATAACCTCATCAAAACGATCACTCCACGGATAAAAGTACTGCGTAACCATAGGAACATGTTTTTTATCCAATCGTACCGATTGAACTCCTGGCTGAAAGGTATGCAAGGCATCAATAAAACGCTTATTGGTTGTTTTTATGGATGTGTACGTTTTATCACCAACATAAATTAAGAAAGGAGGTGTGTTTTTATTCAAAAAATAAATGGGCGAGGCATCTTGCCATTTAGTGGGCGAAGTACCCCATGTCGCTATATAATTGTGATCCATAGTAGGTGGATTTTCCTCTAAATAATGTTTCATATCTAATCCAGCGGCATCGTTCAAGATTATTCCGGAAATACTTTTAGGATCAATTCCGTACTTCGGATTCATAACGGCTAATGCGCCCAAATGACCTCCTGCTGAATGTCCAGTTACAAAGACTGCGTTAGGGTTACCCTTGTATTTACTGATACTGTCTTTCGTCCATTGAATCACGGAAGCAATTTGCTTGGTCATCCCGTCATAATCCATATCTGGACTCAAAGTATAATCTGGAATAACAGTTACTACTCCTTTCCGTGCAAAGTTCCTGCCTAACAAATCATACGTCCCCTTTCGCCCACTATTCCAGTAACCTCCATGTACAAATATCAGCACGGGAAGTTGTTTTGCTTTTGAATTTCTGGGAACAAAAACATTCAATCTCGGTGTGGCTATTGTGCTTTCTTTTGAAGTTTCTAAATAAGAAGCATCTTTTATTTTTTTTGAGGCACAACTCCCCAACAAAACACTATTAAGGAGAATTAGAATCGCAATTTTATAACGCATGTTTTTTTTTTACAAATATATAAATTAAAGAAAAAGCAGCCGCAATTATTACTAAAAGCTATCGTGCCATTTTCCTACCAATGAAATTAAACAATATCATAACAGAAGGAAGTGGAATTGATTAGCTTTGTAACGGCACGTAATAATTTAAAATGAATGATAGATTCGCAGTTACTATTGCGAACACCATTAGCAAAGTGAATCAGAAATGAGAAAATAATTTTTCTTCAATTCAAACTTGCACTTTAATAAAAAAGAAAAACATGAAGCACACTATATTAATCGTTCCCGGATTAGGAGACTCAGGAGAGACACATTGGCAAAACTATTGGTTACAGCATTTTGAAAATTCCAAAAAAGTGATTCAGAATGATTGGGACAACCCCATTTTAAAAGATTGGTTGGAGAGCCTCAACACTTCAATCGAATCTACGGAAGGCGAAATTATTATTGTTGCGCATAGTCTTGCCTGCTCACTGATTAGTCATTGGTCAAAAGAAAATAAAGTACATAAAATAGTGGGAGCCCTACTTGTTGCACCAGCAGATGTAGATTGTCCCGAACATACACCCGAGGAAACCCGTAATTTCTCACCAATCCCTTTAGTAAAACTAGATTATCCTTCGATTGTAATTACAAGTTCTAATGATCCTTATATTTCAGTAGAAAGAGCCGCATTTCTAGCGGAAAAATGGGGAAGTTCTTTTTTAAATATTGGCGAGAAAGGACATCTCAATTCAGAGTCAAAATTAGAATACTGGGAGGAAGGACAAGAAATCCTACAATCGCTATTGGAGAGAATAAAAGGAAATCATTAATTTTATAACGCATTTTCCTTTTTTCGAAAATTAAAATAACGAGAAAATTATCTACGTATTCTTGAATTGTATTTTTAACCATCAGTTGTTTTACCTATGTTGAGAATACTAAAAACAGCACAATCACTAGAAAATAGAATTGGGTTAAATCCTCGGGCGGCATTGATAGAAGTACAGCAACGCCATAGTCAAACGTAAAATCAATTCGATTAGAAATCTCAAACACAAAAATAAAAAAGTATGTAAATGAGTTTTTAGTTCTTGTATCCTCCTACTCTATTCAAATTGGCACTGCCATTTTTGCACGAGAAAGAGAGTTAGTTGTATACTAAAATGATTCAAAATAATCTGTTGCAAGAAATTATAATCAATTGCCCCTTACCGACGAATGTTACGACTCCTACCTTAATAGAAAAAAGAATAAAGCTGTTTTCTATACTTATTCCAACCAATAAAACGACTCAAACATTATTTACTCCTCTGTGCAAGCAAACGAAGTTTACTATATATTTACCTGTCAAATAGATTCATTTTGTCTCTGCTTTCAAGCGCAACATTATTTAGCATATGGAAAGAATAAATAAAGTAGCACAAGTCACGCTACTGTTTTGGTTAATGAAAATTATCGCAACAACCTTAGGCGAAACTCTAGGTGATTATATTGCTCAAACACTAGATCTTGGCTATACAGTTGCTTTAGTTGTTACGCTACTTTTCTTTGTTGTAGCCCTGTCCGTTCAATTGTTTACAAAAAAATACATTCCTGTTTTCTATTGGCTCGTCATCATTGCGACAACAACGCTGGGAACAGAAATATCTGATTTCATTGATCGAAGTTTACACTTAGGTTATACTGTTGGTAGTTTGATTTTGTTTTGTTGTTTAGCGCTAACATTACTACTCTGGCATAAAAAGTTCAAAAATTTAAATGTCTATCCTATTATAGACAGAGACAAGGAAATTTATTATTGGTTGGCCATCCTTTTTTCGAACAGCTTAGGAACTGCTTTTGGAGATTATTTAAGTGATGTAGTTGGGCTGACTTATTTAAACGGAGCACTTGTTACAGCAGCTGTAATTCTGATTGTGGTAGCCTTACATTATGCTACAAAAATAAACCATATTCTGCTCTTTTGGGTTGCTTTCATTTTCACAAGACCTTTTGGAGCCACCTTCGGAGACTTTTTGACGAAACCAATTGCAAAAGGAGGATTAGACTTAGGGACTTTAGCAGCCTCAATAGTTTCGCTTTTATTAATGACAACACTTATAATTATTGCTCATAGAAAAGGAAATACTGAAAGTACTTAGCCAAAGATAAATTACTCAAACCTTTTTGATAACAGAATTTAATTAGTAAGCAAAATGGAAAATATCAAAATATTTATAAACTACATCGCAGCAGCTATTGAAATCATAGGATGTATTACTATTTTTATAGGCGTTCTTTATTCCCTGGGAAAATCACTTTTATTATTTTTCAAAAAAGAACCGGAACCCTTTATTGAATTGAGACAAACTCTGGGAAAATCAATACTTTTGGGACTAGAAATACTGATTGCCGCAGATATAATTGCCACAGTAGTTGCAGAGCCTACACTCGAATCCGTATCTATTTTAGGCCTAATTGTATTTATCAGAACCATCATGAGTTTATCGTTGCAAGTCGAACTTGAAGGTAAATTTCCATGGCAAAAAAATTTAAATAAATAACCCTTAAGCAAATGAACATAACATGTTAGCAAAAAAAAATTGGCACCAAAAACATTTTGACAACTTAGGATTTGGGAGCCGCCTAGCCGATTCTGTGGCTAAAAGTATGGGGTCTTGGAAATTCATAATTATACAAACCGTTTTAGTCGTTCTATGGATGACCTTAAACTTAGTTGCTTTTATGAAGCATTGGGATGTCTATCCTTTTATTTTGCTTAATCTGCTGTTCTCTACACAAGCGGCTTATGCAGCTCCGATTATCATGATGTCTCAAAACAGACAAAACGAAAGAGACCGGGCTCAAGCACAAGCAGATTATCAGACTAATCTTGATGCCAAACTAGAAATAGAAGCACTGACATCTAAACTGAATAGCATTGAAGTCGACAAATTAGATAAAATAATAAGATTGTTAGAACAAATGGAAAGACAGCCTAAATAAAGGATGAAATCATACATCTCAATTTAAGTTTTTCTTGATTTTCACTTTATAAAACTAAATTAATAATAAGTTCATTTAGCCCGAAACAATTAGGGTATAAATGAGCTTATTATTTTTACAATATTTAAAACCAAAGCCTTCCTTTTAATAACTCAAGCTGTTTGTTACTCTTTTCACTCTGGTAGTAACCAAAAAAGAGTGCTAAAATTTACCTCTAAAAAAATCCCTATTGTTATTATTAAGTAACCCCTTATTATTTTTAGTTAAAAACATCCATTTAAATGATATTTAGTTTATTAACTGTTTTTTACCAATTATTTTTTTTAATTTTAATATAAGCAAAAAGCAAATTATTAATATTTAAAATCAATTATTATGGCAACTACAACAGGAAAAAAAGTAGAAACTACAAAGGTAAAAGCAAATTCAGCTCATGGATTGAGAGATTTATTTGAAGTAGGATTGAAAGATATTTATTATGCAGAAAAAATTTTGAGTAAAACACTTCCTAAAATGGCAAAAAATGCCTCAACTCCAGAATTAGCTACTACTCTAAATAAACACTTGACCGAAACGAACGAACACATTTCCCGATTGAAAAAAATATTTGAAGTTACCGGCATTAAACCCGAGGCTAAAAAATGTGCAGCGATGGAAGGAATTCTAAAAGAGAGTGATGAGATGATTAAGAAAACAGATTTAGGTAACGTTCGTGACGCTAGTTTAATTGCCTCTGAACAAAAGGTGAAACATTATGAAATTGCAACTTATGGTACTTTACATGCCTTTGCAAAAACAATGGGAGAAAACAAAGCAGCAGATTTGTTAGCTATGACGCTTGATGAAGAGAAAAAAGCGGATGCTGGATTAACTAAGCTTGCAATGGCTTCCATTAACAACAATGCTTTTAAGGCAGATGCACTTACCAATCCAAGGATGTAATTATATTAAATGAATTATCTAAGAAGCCTGTTCCGTACAGGCTTTTTTTATGAATACGATCTTAGCGATAGTCAATTGAACGTTAAATATTTGCTTGTGTAACAAAAGTTACTGACAAACCTTTTCCTTTGTGTTACTTTTGTTTTATCAAGTAGGAGCACACGATACATACGATTGAATAAAAGTGCTCTTTTTGAGCGTAATTTTAACTTTATAAATTAAACAAGATGAGCGTAGAAAAAATAATCAAAGAAAACGAAGGAACTATTGTAGATGTTCGTTCATATGGTGAATTTATGGGAGGTAATGTAGTTGATTCCATCAACATTCCGCTTAATGAGATACCAGAAAGAGTAGAAGAATTAAAAAAACTGAAAGCCCCTTTAGTGTTATGTTGCGCCTCAGGAAATAGAAGCGGACAAGCACAACATTTTCTTTCCCAACTTGGAGTAGAGTGTTACAATGGAGGATCTTGGTTAGACGTAAATTTTTATAAATCACAAGCAACAAAATAAGATGATAAACACATTAAAAAAAATATTTGGCATCGGACCAAAAGTAGATTACGCCGATTTAGTAAAACAAGGAGCTGTAATTCTAGATGTTCGTAGTCCGGGAGAATACAAACAGGGACATATCAAAGGTTCAATCAATGCTCCATTGAATGATCTTTCGAGACATATTCCAAAATTAAAAAAGGATGCTACTATCATTACTTGCTGTGCATCAGGGATGCGAAGTGCTTCGGCAAAAAGTATTTTAAAATCGAGTGGTTTTGCGCAAGTACATAACGGCGGAGGCTGGAGTAGTTTACAAAACAAAATATAATGAATTTACAAAACCTATTAACTGATTGGCATTTTATGCGTTTTGTCCGTCTTGCTCTTGGCGTTTATATCGGTGTACAAGCGTTTCAAACCCAAAGCATTCTTTCAGGACTTTTAGCTAGTTTTCTATTATACCAAGTTGTTACAAATTCTGGCTGTGGTGGAGTTAATGGCTGCTCAGTACCCATGAAGAAAAAGAATAACGACGCCGTTGAAGATGTCGAATATGAAGAAATAACAGCAAAATAAATTAGCTGCATGAAAAAAGCCGGCTACTCCCGAAAAAAACAATCGTGAGAGGCCAACTAAAATTACAGCATATAAAATATATGCATATAAAAAGCCCCAAATAGGGGCTTTTTAAATTATTAGGGTTCAACAATTTATATTGAAACAATACCTCTATTGCATCATTAGCATTGAATAATAAAAACGGCTATCCCATTCACAAATTAAATTCTATTCAATTAGATTAAGCGTCCATTTTTGGATAATCATTGTATCCCTTAGCTGTAAAAGTATAAAAAGTACTTTGGTCAGCAGCATTTAGCGGAGCGTCTTTCTCGAAGCGTGCAACTAAATCAGGATTGGCAATAAATGGAACTCCATAGGCTACCATATCTGCATAGCCATCTTCGATTACTTGGTTTCCAGATTCTTTAGTAAACCCTTTGTTAATCATTAATAACCCTTTGTATATAGGTCTGAAATGTTTAGCAATTTCAGTCACGGCATAAGGCACTTCGCTTACATCCGTAAATGGTTCCGAAAAATGCACATAGGCTAATCCATAATCATTTAAGCGGTTTACAATATATTCGTGGGTAGGAATCGTGTCTTGATCAACCGTCATTCCCTGCACTCCATGCATAGAAGGGTTTAGACGAACACCTACTCTAGAATACTCTATAACACCTTTTAAAGCATCTAGAGTTTCGAATAAAATACGGGCTTTATTTTCGATACTACCACCGTATTCATCAGTACGTGTGTTAGATGTTCCATTAAAAAATTGGTGAAACAAGTATCCGTTTGACGCATGTAATTCTACTCCGTCAAAACCGGCTTCAACCGCATTTGCTGTGCTATTTTTAAAATCTAAAATAGTCTCTTTAATTTCTTTTACCGTCATCTCTTTTGGAGTTACAGTATCAATAAAACCACTTTCTACATATGCTTTTGCCTCTGGATTAATTGCTGAAGGTGCATGAGGTAACTCACCATTATGCAAGTCAGGATGTGACAATCTTCCAGTATGCCACAGTTGCACAAATATTTTTCCGCCTTTGTCATGAACCGCTTGAGTCACTTGTTTCCAACTTTCTGTTTGTTCGGCACTGTATATACCAGGAACATTGATAAAACCCACAGCTTTTGTACTCACCACAGTACCTTCAGTAATTAGTAAACCTGCATCAGCACGATCAGCGTAATAAATAGCCATCTGCTGTGTTGCTAAATTACCTACATTACCTGCACGGCTTCTAGTCATAGGCGCCATCGCCATACGATTATTAAAAGTAGTTGTATTAAATTTATAGGGACGTAATAAAAGGGAATTACTCATATTGTTATTATTTATATTGTATTAATTTAGTTGAGATAAGTAAGTAGTAAAGCCACATCCTTCAAAAATACCTGAAACGACATCCAAAGCTTTTGAGTTATGGCCTTCCAAAAGAAATTCTTTCTCTGCATCTTCATCTGTAGAGATATTGATGATTTCTACTATTTTAGAATGAGGAAAAATCAAATCAAAGTTTAATTGGTTTTTTATTGAGGTCGTAAACTCATCTTCATTTTCTATAACAATGATGATTTTTGCAGTAGCGACTTCTTTTATTTTTTCAACAACAGCATGGTCGTGGATACAAAAACCAGAAAGAATAATAAGATCTGCTTCCCAACTGGCATTTACAGCACAATCCATTTTCTCAATATAAGCGTGGCGATTTTGTACCAATAGGCTTTCATGAAGATCTGAAAGTGCTTGTTGATTTTTATCAAATAATAAAAGCTGATACTGTTCCGACAACTCTTTAAGTAGCGAAAAATTTCTTTTCTCAGCAGCACCAATAACGGCGATAGTTCTTATGTTTTGCATCCTTCTTGTTTTTACTGTTGCAAAATTACAGTAAGAGACTGCTTGGTTCCATTGAGGTAGAACAAGAAATGCCATTGATCTAAATCAATTTTATTTTCGAAGAGTAATTTGTTTTCGCACTCGGCTTAGTGTTTCTGGGGTGAGACCAAGGTAGGAAGCAATCATATGTTGGGGTACGCGCGCTATAATATTAGGGTGTGCAATGGTGAGTTTAGTGTATTTTTCTTCGGCAGTTGCAGTTAAGGCAGAGTTTACTCTTCCCTGCAAAGCAATATAGGCGTTTTGCAATAAAAGTCTTTGGTAGCGTTCAAATGCCGGTAGCGCATCCATTAATTCCTGTCTTGCAGTCGCAGTTAACAACAACAGTTCTGAATCTTCGATAGCTTCTATCGTATAGGTTGAATGTCCTCCCATTAAAAAGCTCGATAAATCTGTAATCCACCAGCCTTCAAAAGCAAACTGCACGATGTGTTCATGTCCTTTTGCATCAGTAGTATACGAACGTAAAATTCCTTTTTCAATAAAAGCATTGTAGGTACACACATCCCCTTCTAACAGTAAAGTTTGTTTTTTTCTTATTTTTTTTGGAATAAAAAAAGTCTTACACAAATCAAACTCTGCTGCGGTCAGTGTCACTTTATCACCAATACTTTTTGCTAATTGTTCATACATATCCGCAAGGTAATAATTACAGCATCAATTTAAAAAACCAACTGTTAAAAAGGAATAAATAGTAAAAACTAAATTCACAAAAAAGAACGTTGCGACCTTAAATTGCTGCCAATTGTATTACAAAGAGCTCTAACAAAATCAAAAATCATTTGTCTTACGGCAAAATAAAAATTACCTTTGGCTCAGTTTAACTTTTACACACAAAATGAAGCCTAACACACAACAATTAAGCGATTTAACTATCCAAGTCAGAAGAGACATTCTTCGAATGGTACATGCCGTAAACTCTGGTCACCCAGGAGGATCTCTTGGCTGTACTGAATTTCTGGTAACTTTATACCAAAACCTAATGGAACGCAAAGAAGGTTTTGATATGGACGGAATAGGAGAAGATCTTTTCTTCCTTTCAAACGGTCATATCTCTCCAGTTTTTTACAGCGTTTTGGCAAGAAGCGGTTATTTTCCAGTTTCGGAATTAGCTACTTTCCGTCTAATTAACTCAAGACTACAAGGACACCCAACTACTCACGATGGTTTACCTGGAGTTAGAATCGCATCTGGTTCACTTGGACAAGGTTTATCTGTAGGGATTGGAGCTGCACAAGCAAAAAAACTAAACAATGACAACCATTTAATCTACACTTTACATGGTGATGGTGAATTGCAAGAAGGTCAAAACTGGGAAGCAATCATGTATGCATCTGCTAAAAAAGTAGATAACCTTATTGCTACTATTGACCTTAACGGAAAACAAATTGACGGAACTACTGATGAAGTTCTAGCAATGGGAAGTATCCGCGCTAAATTTGAAGCTTTTGATTGGGTAGTGATTGACATAGTAAAAGGAAATGACATCGAAGCTATTATTGCAGGTATGACAGATGCTAAATCAAGAACAGGAAAAGGAAAGCCAGTTTGTGTATTATTGCATACTGAAATGGGTAACGGAGTTGACTTTATGATGCATACTCATGCATGGCACGGGAAAGCACCTAATGATGCACAACTACAAACTGCATTTGCTCAAAATCCAGAAACCTTAGGTGATTACTAATAAGTAAAAAGATACTGAAATAAATTCAGCATAAAATGAAAAAATATACAAATACAGGAAGTAAAGATACTCGTTCAGGTTTTGGAGCGGGAATGACTGAATTAGGTCAAAAAAATGAAAATGTGGTTGCCCTTTGTGCTGATTTAATTGGATCATTAAAATTTGATGATTTCAAGAAAAATTATCCAGAGCGTTTTTTCCAAATCGGAATTGCTGAAGCAAACATGATTGGTATTGCAGCCGGATTAACTATTGGAGGTAAAATTCCTTTTACAGGAACATTTGCTAACTTTTCTACAGGAAGAGTATATGACCAAATTCGTCAATCAGTTGCTTACTCTGAGAAAAATGTAAAAATCTGTGCTTCACACGCTGGTTTGACATTAGGCGAAGATGGTGCAACACACCAAATTCTTGAAGATATTGGTTTAATGAAAATGTTACCAGGAATGACTGTAATCAATACTTGTGATTACAACCAAACAAAAGCAGCTACTTTAGCGCTTGCTGACCTTCACGGCCCAGCTTATTTGCGTTTTGGACGTCCTGTTGTACCTAACTTTATGCCAGCTGACGAACCATTTGTAATAGGGAAAGCAATCCTACTAAGCGAAGGAACTGATGTAACAATTGTAGCTACTGGACACTTAGTTTGGGAAGCACTTGTTGCTGCTGAAGCATTAGAAGCAAAAGGAATCTCTGCAGAAGTAATTAACATACATACTATCAAACCATTAGACGAAGAAGCTATTCTAAAATCTTTGGCTAAAACAAAATGTATCGTTACTGCCGAAGAGCACAACATACTTGGAGGACTTGGAGAAAGTATCTCAAGAGTACTAGCATTGAACCAGCCTGCTCCACAAGAGTTTGTTGCAGTTAACGATAGCTTTGGAGAATCTGGAACACCTGAACAATTAATGGAAAAATACAAATTAAACAATCAAGCAATTGTTGAAGCTGTAGAAAGAGTTATTAAAAGAAAATAATTCCCAAACATATATCCAAAAAAAAATCCCATTCGCTTAGCGAATGGGATTTTTTTGTTTTCAGTCTATACTTAATTAATGACAGCTTTTATCTAAATATTTTTTGATTCTTGCTGGATTAGTAGTGTTACCATCACAACTAGGGATAGAAGCAAAAGGATAAACGACACCATTATTTGTAATTTCAATTTTTGTACCGTAACCGTCACCATCGTCATCAACATCTAGAAAGTTTGGGATACCGTCGCCGTCTGTATCATCAGGATTTACTGCATTGGTCGGTAACTCGCTTGTAGTCCACATATAACCATCTCCGTCTAAATCTTCTAAGTAAGACTTGATACCATCTGGATCAGCTACAGCAACACCGTTAACCAATTTATATTCTTGATCCAATCTTTCTAATGCATATAATTTAAAGCTAAAAATTAAAGGCGAATAAGCAGGAATACCACTCACAGAGTTAAAATATGCTAATCCAGAAGGAATAAACATAATTCCCGCTCCAAAATTATTATATGATACTGTACCATCATCTTTTGCAGTATAGCTACCCATTCTAAATTGTGGAAATATTTCTTTCCAACCTCTAATTGTACTAAACAGACTTAACATTTGTTGTGGGTACTTCACTTCTTCGAACATTGTTGCACTTAAAGTAGTAACACTTGATGCTACGGTCTCTTCTAAATAATCTCCTCTATATGAGGTTAAAACTCCATCTACATTTGTAGGTTTTTCTCCCACACCTTCTCGCAATACTAAATAATACAGTTTATAAGTAATATCATGAAGTTTAACATCTCTACTCAACAATTTAGGAAAGGTTGCTTTGTCTTTATAAGACATAATCGAAGGTTGACTTCCGCCATCAGGAATCTTAGTAAAAACGACATCTTGATCATCAGGAGAACCAGGATTATTCGTAACCGTAATGTAATAGGTATTCAAATATTCTTCAATATTAGTAATATCACTAGCATATTGTACTGAATACTCTCTAGCAGGAGTTATTTCAGTACTATCATTCTTCGAACATGAAAATAATGAGAGGGTTGTAATTGATAAAATAAAATAATACTTAAATTTGTTCATTATAGCTGATTTTTAAGTGCGCAAGATACAATATTGATTGATTTTTGTAAACTATTTAACTCTGATTTTAGAATTTTTATGAGAATAGATAAATATTTATGGTGTGTCCGATATTACAAGACTAGAAATATGGTAACAGAAGCATGTAAAAAAAATCATGTTACTGTAAATGGTCATGTTGCGAAACCATCAAAGGAGGTTTTTCCTACTGATAAAATCACCTTCAGAAAAGACCAAATAACACAAATTATTACGGTTTTAGACATTCCAGAAAGCCGTTTAGGAGCAAAACTGGTTGATATGTACAGAAGGAATGATACTCCTGCGGAGTCATATCAGCATCTCGAACTATTAAAACTATCAAAAGAACACTATCGAAAAAATGGTACTGGAAGACCTACCAAAAAAGACAGAAGAGATATTGATGAGTTTGGAAACGAGATAAAAACCGACGAAGAGGAAGAGCACTAGTTTTAAAGCTATTACTCTTCATAAACTAAACTTTAAACTAAAAAAAATGAGCAAAAATATCATTTTAACGAATCAAGAAATTGAACATAAAATAAAGAGAATAGCCTACCAGATCTACGAGACATTTGTAGAGGAAGAGGAAGTTATTCTTGCAGGAATAGCAAGTAACGGATTTGTTTTTGCCGAAAAAATCGCTCAAGAACTGCAAAAAATTTCCACTTTAAAAGTTTCGCTATGCGAAGTTAAAATCAACAAACTCAACCCAGAGTTGCCAATTCAGACTTCTCTAACAAAAGAAAAGTATGCAAACAAGGGTTTAATACTTGTCGATGACGTTCTAAACTCTGGTACAACCTTAATCTACGCTATAAGACACTTTCTAGACGTTCCTTTGAAAAAATTCAAAACAGCGGTTCTTGTTGATCGAAATCACAAGAAGTATCCAGTAAAGGCTGATTTCAAAGGAATCTCTCTGTCCACCTCCTTGCTGGAGCACGTTCAGGTAGTTTTTGATGAAAACGGAAACAACAGTTATGCGTACCTAAGCTAAAACGGCTAGAATATCCAAAACTGTCTCGTCAATAGTTCGATTATCCACACTAACTACATGTTGTGCCTGATTGTAATAAAAGCTTCTTTCAAAAAGATGCATCGCAATAAACTCCTTCATCTCCTCTTCATTTTTATTGGCGATAAGGGGTCTTTTGCTTTTATTAGCAACCAATCTATTAAATAAGGTCCCAATAGAAGCTTTTAGATAAATAGATTGTACATCGTCACCTTTTAACAATTCGTGATTATTGGCATAGCAAGGAGTTCCTCCGCCTAGACCAATTATCATTTCCCCGGGAGCATTTAATAATTCGACAAATGCTTCATGCTCCATCTTCCTAAATTTGATTTCTCCGTACTGTTCAAAAATAGCATTTATAGACAAACCCGCTTTTTTCTCTATATATGAATCCAAATCGATAAATGGTTGCCCATTGATTTTTGCCAGTGTTTTAGCGATTGTCGACTTACCGCAACCCATATAACCTAATAATATAATTTTCTTCATAGAATAAAACCTTGTAAACTAACACGTTAAAATTTATTGATAAAAAAAGACAAATTTAAAGCAAAAAACTTTGGAAAACATCAAATAAAGTCCTTATATTTGCACCCGCATTCAAGCAATGAAATACAAGACTCGATAGCTCAGTTGGTAGAGCACATCACTTTTAATGATGGGGTCCTGGGTTCGAGCCCCAGTCGGGTCACAAGTTAAGTGATCAACACCTAATATTTCAAATTGAATGCAATGACTCGATAGCTCAGTTGGTAGAGCACATCACTTTTAATGATGGGGTCCTGGGTTCGAGCCCCAGTCGGGTCACTAAAAGGTCGAGTAATTTATTACTTGACCTTTTTTATTTTTAGGCCACGTGGAGAAACGGTAGACTTGCCAGCTTGAGGGGCTGGTGCTCGCAAGGGCGTGTGGGTTCAAATCCCACCGTGGTCACGAATAAATAAAATGCCGGAATTAAATAGTAAAGCTCGCTTTGACTATTTAATTCCGGCATTTTGTTTTCAAAGCGGAGCTTTGTTGGGAACGACGAAGTCAATCCCGACGTTTAGGATATTGATAAGTTCCTGGATCAAGTCGAAAACGGATCAAGTCGAAAACCTGTGGAGCGATAAAAATGGATCAAGTCGAAAACCTGTGGAGCGATAAAAATTAGGCATAAATATTAGTTAGCCTAAAAAGAAAGAATTCCACA
>NZ_JASMRI010000032.1:0-42020 GCF_041431375.1 Flavobacterium sp. Arc3
AATCTTGCATTGAGACATATTTTATAATTGCAAAAGTCGTTATTTATATATTTCCCCACAACATTTAGACTTGATCCATTAATTCCTTGACTTTTAAGAATACCACTAACTTTCCAAGCATAAAAAACCAAATAGCTAAAACATAAAACGCCTACAATATAACTGTTTTGGATACCGATAACTTCTGAAATGGATCCTTGCAACCAACTTACAATTCCACCACCCATAATCATCATGATTAAGAAACTACTCCCTTGACTCGTGTGCTTTCCTAACCCGCTTACCGCCAATGTAAAGATACAAGGCCAAAGCGTACTACAGAATAAACCAACACTAGTGAAAGCATATACACTAACCATTCCGCTTGTCCCCATTCCTATTAAAAGCACCACTATTCCTAAGGACGAAAAAATAAGCAGCATTCTGGCAGGATTTCCCTTACTAGCAATGTCAGCGGCAATTAATACCAAAATAACTAAACCATAAATATAGAATGGCGTCAAATCATGTTTAGCAATAGCATTTACAGCTAAGAACACACCAAAAGCCAAATAAGGAGCCAAAAAACGCAGTACTCTTCGCAGACTCATATCATTAGTAAACGCTTCAACAGCTCCGGTCCAGCGACCAATCATCAAACTCGCCCAATACAAAGAAATATAAGGAGCTACATCTTGAGTCAAAAACCCTAAATGTTTTTCCATATAGGCCGGTAAATTACTGGCAGTAGATACCTCAACACCAACATATACAAAAATGGCTACCATCCCTAAAACCAATTGAGGGTATTGCAAGGCTGATTTTTTTGAAACAGCCGCTTCATCTATCACTTCTAATATTGCTCTTGGTTTTTCTGGAAGTGACGAAAATTTCAATAAGATTGCTACAATTAGAAAAGCCAATCCCAATACTAAATAGGGGATTTTCACACTTTCAATACTCATCTCAGTGCTGCCCGCTACATTTGTTCCAAAAATAGCAAAACTCACAATCAGAGGACCAATGGTAGTTCCAAGATTATTAATCCCTCCTGCCATTGTTAAACGTTGCGATCCCGTGGCTAATGGACCTAAAGCGATTGCCAGTGGATTTGCAACAGTTTGTTGTAAAGAGAAACCCAAGGCAACAATGAACAAGCCAGATAACATTAATGGAAAAGAACCCATGTTAGCCGCAGGATAAAACAGCAATGTTCCCAGTGCAGAAATAGCCAATCCTAAGGACAATCCATTTTTATACCCAATCTTATTGACGATATCTTGTTTTATTAAAAGAGAAATTCCCATATAGATTAGAGAGCCTACTGTATAAGCAATGTAAAATGCCAAAGAAACCAACTGGCTCTCCCCTTGTGACAAATCAAATGCTTTTTTAAATACGGGTATTAAAATATCATTACTGGCAGCTACAAATCCCCAAAAGAAGAATACTATGGCTAAAGGGATAAATTGTCCCCATTTTGTTTGTGAATTTTCTGAATTCATAATTAATAGTTGGTTTAAGTTTTAGTGTGTTATTTTAATAATTCAAAACTATCTCTCAAACGGATATCTTCAGAAGAGGCACCAATCATCAAATCAAAATCACCAGGTTCAGTTCCCCATTCTAATTCATTATTATAGAATGACAACTTTTCTTTGCCAATCCTAAACTTCAATTCTTTTGTTTCTCCTGCATTCAATTTTATTTTCTGAAAATCTTTTAGCTCAATTATCGGTCTCACCACTGAACCCACTTTGTCTCTTAGGTACAACTGAACCACTTCTTCTCCAGCAACTTTTCCTGAGTTTTTTAAGTTTAAAGTAACTTCAATTGTTTCACTGTCTTTTATTTTATTTTTCGAAAGTTTTAAATTAGAATATTCGAAAGTTGTATAACTCAATCCGTAACCAAAAGGAAACTTAGAACTATTTTTTAAATCAATGTACGCAGATACATAATTAGTCGCCGTTTCATTTGGCGCAGGTCTTCCTGTATTAAAATGATTATAGTAAATAGGAATTTGACCCTCTTCTCTTGGAAAACTCATAGGCAACTTCCCCGAAGGATTGTAGTCTCCAAATAGCACATCAGCAATAGCGTTACCTGCTTCAGTACCTAACCACCACGTATAAACTACAGCCGGAACATTATCAGCAGTCCAGTTAAAAATAAGTGGTCTCCCTGCATTAATTAACACCACTACTGGCTTACCTGTTGCTTGAATAGCTTTAACAAGTTCTTCTTGCACTCCTGGCAAGTGGATATTGCTGCGACTTTTAGCCTCTCCACTCAAATTCCAGCTTTCGCCAATACTTAGTACAACCACATCTGCTTGTTTTGCTACAGCAACTGCCTCAGCAAAACCATCCTTATTATCTCCTTCTATTTCACAACCTTTAGCGTAGAGTAATTTGGTGTTTTTACTTACTTTATTTTGCATGCCTTCCCATTGAGAAACTACCTCTTTGTCATAATCTAAACTGGGTAATTCGACTGCCCAAAAGCCCATGTTTTGCTTATGTTCTTTTACCAATGGTCCAATAAAAGCAATTGTTTTAGTTGTTTTAGATAAGGGTAAAATACTATTTTCGTTTTTTAATAAAACGATACTTTTTGCCGCAATATCCCTTGCCGCTTTTCTATGCTCTGGGTTATTTAGCTCTTTTTCTTCACGAGCTACATTTGAAAATTTATAAGGATCCTCAAACAATCCTAATTCGAATTTTTTACGCAAAATTCTTTTTACGGCGTCATCAATCAGCGCAATTGGCACCTTATTTTCCTTCACTAATTCGGCTAAATGATAACGATAGGCATTCCCTTCCATATCCATATCGCTTCCGGCAAGTATAGCAGCTAAGGCGGCTTCTTTCTTATTTTTCACATAACCATGGCTTTCCATTTCACTTATAGAACCCCAATCAGAAACTACAAAACCTTGAAAATTCCATTTCCCTTTTAAAATATCTCTTTGCAAGTATTTATTCCCCGTTGCCGGAATCCCATTTAAATCATTAAATGAATTCATAAATGTAGCCGCTCCAGCATCTAAGGCCGCTTTAAAAGGAGGTAAATAGGTTTCCCAAAGCATTCTCGGACTCATATCAACTGAATTATAATCTCGCCCGCCAACAGCAGCGCCATAAGCAGCAAAATGTTTAACACAAGCCATAACCGAATTGACGTCTCCTAATTTCCCTTGAATACCTTTTACTCGAACAGCGGCAATTTGAGAACCTAAATAAGTATCCTCACCAGCCCCCTCCATTACACGACCCCAACGAGGATCACGACCAATATCGACCATAGGTGCAAAAGTCCAATGAATTCCGCTAGCAGCCGCTTCAGTTGCAGCAATCCTAGCAGAAAGTTCCATAGCATCTAAATCCCAACTTGCCGCTTCACCCAAAGGAATAGGGAAAGTAGTTTTAAAGCCATGAATCACATCTTGACCAAACAGCAAAGGAATTTTTAACCTAGACTTCATTGCTAATTCCTGATATTGTCTCGTGTATTTTGTCCCAATGACATTCAACATCGAACCTACGTGACCGTCCTTAATGTCTTTCTCTTTATTTGCATTTATAGTAATAGGACCTGTAGCTTGATTGTCTCCAGTATATTGATTGAGCTGTCCTATTTTTTCCTCAATTGTCATTTGCTTTAGTAAAGCATTTACCTTTTGATCAATTGTTTTTTGCTGAGCAATACCTAATGCCGTTACTGCTAAAAACAATAGTGTTGTTATTTTTTTCATTTCTTCAATTATTAATATTGTCTTACACCCTTTATCCTTTTTGAGCTCTCCGCTTTTAACTTTCTGCAAAAAAATTAAAAGAAAGTCGGCACAAATTTAGTTCTGGTAACTAATTTTTTTCTTCTCAATTTGACATCCCCACGCTTCAGGACTTGGCTAAAAATTACTTTTTAAAAGCGAATGCCTGACCAATTGATTAATTAGCTTACTTTGTTTTTATAAATTCTAAATAATTAAAATTAAAATCTCCCTTTATAAAGTGTACTCTCACTTTATTAATCCCTTGCTTCAAAGTAACGCTCTTTAGTACAACTGTATCCCATTTAGCTACTGCTCCAGATCCAGGAATTGAGATCGTTTGTGACAATTTGTTTCCTTTTTCATCTTCTAAGAACAATTTACCACCCGCTTTTTTACTGGAGAATCGAATCGCAATGTCAAAAGTTTGAGCTTTGTCCAGATCAATTGTGTATTGTAACCATTCTCCATCTTCAATAAAAGTCACATCAAAACCATTAGTGATTTCATCGTTACAAACTTCAATGTCGACGCCATCATTTCTCATAACACCCCCCTTATTCCATTTGGTAAATTTAGTTCCGTCATAATTGATCACATCAGTATCAAAATAGGCATACCCATTTTGACCTAAATCATAATCGGTGGCAAATATTTTTCCAGGTACAATGTGCGTCGTATATTTCTTAGTATCTGTAGTGTGTACTTGTCTGAACATCGCATCAATAACATCATACTTAATCACAGTGTTTTCTAACTTATAATTATTCGCTAATTCCATTAAGGTCGCTTTGGCGGAAGCCACAGTAGGTTTCTCCCCACCCTTTTCCCAATATTCCAAAAGCGCATCATAAGTCGCTGGCTTATTTACTGAGGTAACTCCTGCAGTATTTTCTGCTTTTTTCATTGGCCAAAAGGCCCAACCTATATTGTTTGATTCTAATAAAGAAATAGCTTCCTGGAACCAAACATTAGAGTTCTCTCCTCCTTCTCCCATCCAAATTGGGACATTAAATTGTGCTCTATAGTTCAACATCGTTTGAATCGAACCTACATCATTTTTATTCCAATACTTATGGAAACTCAATGCCATATTATCATCCCACAACGGAAAAATTCCATTGTAATTATTTCCCCAGCAATTCCCTTCAATAATAACTAAATGGTTCGTATCGATAGCCCTGATTGCTTTTGTAATTCTTAATTGCAAGGCTCTCAAAGGGGCATTTAGCTTTTCATCACAGCCGTTTTGATTCGTTCCAGAAAAATTCCAATTGGGTTCATTAATAATATCATATCCTCCTATCCATGGATTGTCTTTGTAACGAGCTGCTAATTTTTCCCACAACGCAACCATTTTATCCTGATTAATTGTACTTTCCCAAAGCGATGGTTTAGATGGATCGTAATCTGATATATTAGCATCTTTTCCTTGACCTCCTGGAGTCGCATGTAAATCTAGAATCAAGTATATTTTGTTTGCAGCACACCAGCTTAGCAATTCGTCAGTTCTTTTAAAACCTTCTTCCAGCCAGGTTTGTTTTCCCAAAACAGTCTCTTGCTCAATAGGCAAAGTGTAAAGATTATAATGCATGGGCAATCGAATAGAATTAAATCCCCAGGCAGCAAGTGAATCTACATCTCGCTTTGTCAATCCATTTTCTTTGTAAGCATTGTAGAATTCAGTTGTATTTTCAGTTCCAATTAAATCAGTAATTTTTTGCTTAATTTCACGCTGTGGACCTGCAAAAGCCGATGTCTTTAACATATATCCTTCCTGCACCATCAAACCGCCAATACCTAAACCTCTAAGCACAATATTTTGCCCCTTACCATCTTCTATATTTTGTCCGTTTCGATGCAAAAATCCTTGAGAAAAGACAGAGATCGAAAGAAATACAAAAAGTATTACTAGTATTTTTTTCATGTAATAATTATTTCATGGTTATAACTGTTGAGCATAGTTAACTCTCGATACATCTTCACTAATGAAAAATTGTATCGAGAAATAATCCAGACTCAAGAAAATTAATTTAGAAAACTAATGTTTGAATTGCATGAGGAAGAATAGTAACCTCAGTTGCTTTTGTACCAATGCACAAATTGTATGTTAAGTTTTTATCCGTTTTATTCATAACAATCGTTACTACTTTACCGTCTTGGTTTAAGAAAGCAGTTGTTTGTAATGCACTTCTACTAGAAACACTACTAATTCTTTTGGCGTCTTTCCCAATGAATTTAGAAAAATGACCAATCATATAATAAGAAGGTGTGTAGATCAATTTACCCGTTTTTGTGTCTCCGTGTATAGGCGAAAAGCAAAAATTACCCACATGATTTGGACCTCCATTTTCATCCAATAGTACATTCCAATCTGTCCATCCTACGGTACCGTTATTAAAATCATGAATCATAGATTCTCCATAACGTTCTCCATTTGCCCAAAGTTGTAAATTTTTGCTATCAAAACTTTCAACACAACCTTCAGTAAAAAGTAAATTTTTATCTGGGTACATCTCGTGGACTTTTCCAACGGTTTCAAACATCGATTCTCCACCACTCCATTTTTCATACCAATGAAATCCAACACCCCATACATATTTTGCAGCTTCGGGGTCATCAAGCACAGCACTTGCTCTTTGGGATAATAAATCTCTGTTGTGATCCCAAACAGTCAATTTTACATCTTTAAGTCCTGCTTTTTGCAATGTTGGCCCTAAAAAGTTCTTAACAAAATCACGTTCTTCCTCACCGGTATAAATACAAGACTCCCAAGTTTGTTTAGCCATAGGTTCGTTTTGAACCGTTAGCCCCCATACTGGAATTCCTTCTTTTGCATAACTATCGATAAACTTCACGTAATAATTTGCCCATGATTGATAAAATTCCGGCAATAACTTACCTCCTTGTAGCATATCCTTCGTGTCTTTCATGAAAGCGGGTGGACTCCATGGACTTGCGTAAACAGTTGCTTTCCCTCCTGCGGTTGCAATTGCTTTTTTAATTAATGGAATTCTAAATTCTTTATCGTGCGCAACGCTAAAGCTTTCTAGAGCAGCATCTCCCTCATCTACATAAGTATAACTCTCTGAACTAAAATCACAACTGTGAATATTAGTTCTAATAATAGAATACCCTATTCCTTTTTCCTTATCATAATAAGCTTGTAAAAATTCTGCCTGACTTTCCTTGGATAATTTTGCAAAAACCTCAGCACTTGCATCAGTGATTGCTCCTCCAATACCTAAATAGGTTTGAAAGGTCTTGCTTGGATTTACAAAAACGCAAAATTGTGTTTCAAGCGGTTGTTTTAAATCTTTGAATTTTAAGTTTACATCTGTTTTTGTTAGTCTCAAGTCTGTGCTATCTGCAGAAGTATAAACTGTAACGGTTCTATTATTTATAGAAAAAGGTATCGTCTTAACTTGCTTCTTTTGTTGCGAAAAAGCAAAAAGTGTAACCGTTAAAAGTGCCGCTGTTGTAATTTTTTTCATCATCTTTTTTATGTTATTTTACCAAATGTAAGTTGCTACTGCTCCTGCGTCCAGAGATGTAGCAATCCACTTTCCATTATACTTAATATTAAAAATCTCATTTGTAGTTCCATCATTTTCTAGTACTAGAACTTTCTTACCTGCAGTAGTTTTAAACGCCACATTATTTAAATTACCTACAGTATTACTAGCTATTCTGATTGATCCATCAGGAATAAACTTTGAAGCGTGCGCTATAATATAGTAGGCCACATTTCTAGAAAAACTCTCACTACTATTTATTGTTAAAGCTCCTTTACAAGAATCACAACCTCCTTGAGTATGTGGACCAAAAGAACTATTATTTGCTAAATTCCACTCTAAGGCTATTTTACTCCAGTTCCGCATTGATCCAATAATAACATTCTTAACATGCCACTTTAAATCTCCATCAAAGCTCCCTGATGAGGAAGTATACTGCTCCGTGAAATAAACATTCTTATTTGGAAAAGCATTATGAACAGTCGACAGCGCGCTAATATCCCCAGCATATAAATGAAATGCTGAACCATCAACATACGAGTTTGCACCACTATCATTCAAAATAGCAATAGGATATTCAGGCTTATCACAGTTATGGTCATATACTACGATTTTTACTTTACTGTTTACCGCTTTAAAAGCAGGCCCTAAATGATTTTTAATGAAATCAGCTTGTTGTGCCGCTAACATCAATAAACTAGGATTATTTCCAGGATGTAACGGTTCGTTTTGAGGAGTAATAGCGTCAATAGTTATTCCCTCTTCTTTCATTTTCTCAATATATTTTACAAAATACTTTGCATATACACTATAATACTGTGGCTGCAAACTACCGCCTATAAAACTACCATTATCCTTCATCCAAACTGGCGGAGACCATGGCACTGCCATAATTTTAATAGCAGGATTGATTGCAATGATTTCTTTAAGCATAGGGATTAAATCCGTCTTATCAGGAGCTAAACTAAAATTAGTCAGATTTAGATCTGTTTGTCCAACGGGCATATCGTCATAAGTAAATGCCGTTGCATTTAAGTCAGATGCTCCTATACTTAATCTTAAATAGCTAATTGAAATAGAAGTGCTACTTGTACCAAATAATTCCTCTAATAACTCTTTTCTTTTGCTAGCATTTAATTGATTAATTGCCTGAGCACTTCCTCCTGTCAAGGTATATCCAAATCCATCTACTGTTTGGAAAGTTTGCGCTTCATCAACTGTTATATTAGGATAGGTGTTATAAGTCGTATTGAAAGCTAAAACTCCTGTTTGTTTTTGGAGCATACTGCTTTGATTCCCTTTGGTCAACCAAAAATCAACCTCGTTAGTAACCGTTACAGGCGTGGGATTAGTTGGTGTAGGACTAACGGTATCACTAGACGGTGAGCATTTTGAAATCATCACCGAAACGATTAATAAAAAGAAAGCTTTCATAGTATTTTTTATAGTTTTCATGTTTTTATTTAAAAGTCTATTTCTACATAAACAGGCAGATGGTCTGATGGATATTTTAAATCTTTTGAATCACTTAAAACCGCGTACTTTTTTACTTTAAAAATACTGTTCTTAGAAAGAAAAATATAATCAATCCTTTTGTTGACTGCTTCGTTGTGCTTAAAATTATTGAATGTTCCTAAAGGTCCAAAAGGCTTTTCTTTAGTTATTTCTCTGGAGTCATCCATTGTATTTTTTAATGCTATAATTCTATTTTCGGTAGGTTCAGAATTCAAATCTCCCATGAAAATTACTGGATACTTTTTAGTATTGAGTTGAGCAATTCGAGTCATGATAAGACTTAGCCCTTTGTTCCTAGCTACTTCCCCAATGTGGTCTAAATGTGTATTGAAAACCCAAAACAATTGTTTTGTTTTTACATCTTTAAATAAAGCGTAGGTACAAACTCTATTATAAGCTGCATCCCAACCCTTTGAAACTTTTTCTGGAGTATCAGAAAGCCAGAAAGTGCTACTCTTTTTAATCTCCAATCTATTTTTATTATAAAAAATGTTTGAAGACTCTCCTAGCCCATTTTCTTCCCTACCTAACCCAATGTGATTGTAGGAAGGCAGTGCATTAGAAATATCCAAAACTTGATTAGGCAATGCTTCTTGAATTCCAAAAATGTCAGGAGCATAAAATTGTATTTGAGATGTAAAAAAAACTGCCCTCAGATTCCAATTATTATCTCCATCGCTAGCTACATCCAAACGGATATTGTACGCCATTACTTTTAATGATTGCGCATTAGAAACAACACTCACTAACATGAAAATTATTGGAATAATTACTTTTTTGATACAATTCATTTTCTATACTATTAATTAATTCTTCATTAGAGTTCCTTTCCAAATTTGAATATAAACTCTTGATGAAGAATCTACTAACCAAAAACAATAAACTAATTATAAACTCTTATGTAATCAATTTCAAATGTAGAAGATGTGAAATTTGGATCAACATCCCCTCCCCAAATGCCTCCCATGGCTAAATTTACTATTAGATAGAAGTTCTTATTGAATGGGAATTTATCCGAATTCTGAAAAGTATAATACAAGACATCATCAACATAAAACTTAATATCAGTAGCAGTCCAATTTGCTTTATAAATATGAAATTCTGTATTACTATTAGGGACTTTTATAATTCCTGTATCAGGTGTATTTCCTGATCTTCCTGGCGAATGCAACGAAGAGTGATTTTGATTTAAATTTTTTCCCACAGATTCTAAAATATCTATCTCTCCACAAGCTGGCCATCCTACACTACCAATATTACCGCCTAACATCCAGACAGCTGGCCACGTCCCAACTCCAGTAGGCACTTTTGCTCTTACCACAATTGTACCATAAGTAAATTCAAATTTTCCATTGCTTTCTATTCTTCCAGAAGTAAACTTCCCTTTACCATAATCTTCTCTAAATGCTGTGATTTTCAAAACGCCACCTTCAACTTTTATATTCTTTGCACGGCTGGTATAAGATTGAAGTTCGTCATTAACATAACCTGGATCCCAGGTTTGAAAATTCCATTTAGTGCCATCAGGAGCTCCATCCACATTAAATTCATCTGACCAAACCAATGATGTGCCTACTAAAACTTTTATTGTAATTGAAGTAGAAACAAATTTTCCAGAATTGTATGCAGACACATATATAACATAGGTATTTGTACCAGCTGTTGAATAAGTATAAGCAAGGTTCCCATCTGTTAGTTCTTTAGTCACTCCATTACCTAGTAAAATTTTATACGATGTCGCATTGGTTGCCGTAATTGTAAAATTTACAGTTCCACTGCCATCACCGTTAGGATTTTGAGCATCAGCACCTACAACCGTTGCAGAAACTGACAGGTTCGATGGTGTTACGACTATCACTTCAGGATCTGTGTTACTACTACTGCACGAAAAAAGACTGATTAGGCTTAAAAACAATATAAATTTTCTCATTGTGATATAATTTTAATTTATTAAAACCACGAATTAAAACTCTTTATAGGTACCTATATTACTACCTCTAATTCAAATAGTTTTTACTCCTTTTTTTATAAAAAGAGACTATTTCAACTCGAAATAGCCTCTTTTTTAAAGTTCTATTAAACCCCTCTCAACTCTACTTTTGCAACCGTAATTCCACTGCTAGTAAAGACATTTCCGCCACTTCTAATTACTAGATATATCTTTCCTGTTTGACTAAATTTAACTACGTTTGAAATAGACCCAGAGTCATTTTTCACACAACCTACCACGGATAATTTTCCGGAGAAAGCAGCTTTAGCACATCCGTCCCAAGTACTTAACCCCATAACTTTATTGTCTTTATATTCAACCCCTAGCACAGGTACTGTCGTTCCTGCATATACTTCAAACCAAGTTTCATCAGAACCATTTTGTGAAGAAACCAGCATATCAATTTTATACTCTTTATCTTTTACCACATCTATCGCTTGATAGATAGCCTCTTGACTCCAGCCACCATTAGAATTTATAGTAGCACTACCAGTCTTAAAAGTCCATTTTGCTGCACCTGATGGGCTTAAATTCATAACGGTCCATTTTGCATAATCAGTTGCATCTGCAAAAGTACCGCCTTGTACTAAATTCCCTTTTAAAGGGTCGGAAGTAGCAACCACAATTTCTTTCGTAGTTGTATTTTCTGCCCCACCTCTTCCTATTGCAACGTGCTTTATTTGGTAAGTTCCTGCATCTGGCAATGAAATTTCTTCATTCATTTTTCCCATATACAAGCCGTCACCTATATCCCATTTTGAGGAAATTACACTTTGCGTTTGAGCCATTAATTGATAAGTATTTGTTTTTCCTGCAATTGGAGTAATTGTAAATGTTGCATCTACATTAGTATCCGTTAATCCGTTTCCTTCTCCTATAGTGTCGGGCTGGCAACTAGTCAGCGACCCTAATGTTGCCATAGCAAACATTAGGTAAATACTTCTTTTTAAAACGATATTTAATTTCATAATTATATGTTTTAGCGCTTAGTTATAATTAGGGTTTTGTACAATTTTTGTGTTTTCCAATTCTTTCAAAGGAATAGGCCAGATTTCATTTTTACCAACTGTAAAACCTTTACTCGCCAATGCTGAAGCTGCTTTTCCTGTACGTACTAAGTCAAACCAACGGTGTCCTTCTCCAGCTAATTCCATTCTTCTCTCTAGTAATATTGCATCGATAGAAACTGGTACTGAACCTAGACCTACTCTTGCTCTTACAGCATCTAATAATGCTTGTGCTCTTGCACCAGTAGCGCCAAGTGCCTCTGCTTCCATTAAATAAGTATCCGCTAGTCGAATCGCATATACATCTTGTTTATAATTCAAAACAGTTGCACCTCCTCCTGTAGACACATCCGTTGTTAATGGCATAAATTTTTTCAAAAAGTAGCCTGTATCTCTATATCCAGGAGAATAATCTGCTTGTCCTGCAGCTTTTAATGCTTTCATATCTACAATCGTAGCATCAAAACGTGGATCAGATTTTAAAACATCGTACAAACTTTGAGTCACTGTATTAAAACTCCAGCCCGAAGCATAATCTGGAGCAGTAGAACCAGTTGGTCTAGAAAAATTTCTTGGTCCAACCATAACATTAACACTATTTCCCTCATCTGAACCTGAACCCCAATTACCCCAATCTGCATTGCTTTTGTCAGTACTCGTAATTTCGATAATTGACTCCGTATTAAACTTATTGCTTATAGTCCATAAGTCTGAAAATTTACTTAGTAATTTATAACCATAAATACTTGTCCCTCCGGGAGTTCCATTAACTAAAGCCAATGCCGCAGCGGCTTGAGTCTTTTTCCCTTCATATAAATACACTTTCCCTAACAATGCCTGCACTGATCCTTGTGAAAAGCGACCACCTTCATTAGCTATATCAGTGATTGAAGTAGGTAGATTAGGTAATGCTTCCGTTAAATCTTTCTCTATTTGAGCATAAACAACATCTGAAGTTGATTGCGTAATGTTATAAATCTCACTAGTTGAAATTGGCTCAGTGATCAATGGAATATTTTTGAATGTTCTAACTAGCTCAAAGTAATAATAAGCACGTAATGCTTTAGTCTCCGCAGTAAATCTTGCTTTAGCAGCATCTGCCATCGGAACAGTAGGTAGTTTTTGAAGTAAAATATTTGCTCTAAAAATCCCTTGGTAAAAATCATTCCAATAACTAGAAGGTATGGTCACTGCACTTATTGAATAATCTGAAAAAGATTGCATTCCTGTGCCATCTGTAGCTCCACCACCACCAGCATAAAAATCGTCTGACCCAGCATTTAGCATACAAATCATATTTTCAAATCCTCTGGATTGCTTCCCTAAAACGTCATAAACTGCAACAAGCCCTGAATAAGCTTCTGCTTCGTTAGTATAATAGTTACCTTCTAATGCCGTCCCTTTTGGTTCCACATTTAAAAATTCCTCACTGCATGATGTCGCTGAAAAAATCACAACAGAAGCAATAAGTGAAAATTTTATATTTTTAAGTTTCATAATAATATCTTTTATTAAAATTGTAAATTAACACCTAGCATGAATGTTCTCGCTTGTGGATAAAATCCTCTATCAATTCCCATTACTCCTCCACCAATTTCAGGATCATATCCAGAATATTTAGTGAAAGTGAATAAGTTCTCAGCTGTTAAATAAATTCTTGTTTTTTGTAAACCAGCTTTATTAATGACATCACTTGGCAATGTATAACCAAACTGAACCGTTTTAAATCTTAAATAATCACCGTCTTCTAAATAAAAATCAGATGGGTTATTAAAGTTTTTGTTCGTGTCATCTGTAGTCAACCTTGGAAAAGTATTTGAAGTTCCTTCTCCTGTCCAACGACCTAATGCAGTAGTTTGAAAATTAGCATTTCCAATGTCTAACCTACGTAAACCTTGAAAGATCTTATTACCACTAGCACCTTGTGCAAAAACTAATAGATCGAAATTTTTGTAATCTAAATTGATAGTAAAACCAAAAGTATATTTAGGTATTGGACTTCCTAAAAACTCTCTATCATCTGATGTGATTTGCCCATCTCCATTTACATCTTTCCAACGGAAATCTCCTGGAACTGCATTAGGTTGAATCAATCCTCCACTAGCATTTGTGTATGCATTTACTTCAGTTTGATTTTGGAATATACCTGCTGTTTTAAATCCGTAAAAGGCATTGTATGGTTGTCCTACTTGCACTCTTGTAATAGGATAAGTACTAGACTGAATGGTTTGGCCTCCTGATAAGAAATCAACCCCGTTACCTAAATTGGTAACTTTATTATCTAAATAAGATACATTAGCGTTAATAGACATATTTACCTGACCCACCGTTTTGCGGTACCCCAATTCAAAATCGATACCTTTATTCTGCATATCAGCAACGTTACCGACAGGATTCCCCGTTGAACCCACATATCCGGGTATGATAACATCTTGCAAAATACCTGTTGTTTTTTTATCGTATAAATCTACCGCAAGGTTAAAGTCATTAAAAATTGTGGCATCAAAACCTATATTAGTCTGACTAGTCTCTTCCCATTTTAAATCTGGATTTGAAGGAGCATTAGGACTATTACCTATAGTTACAGAACCTGAATTCCCAATAGTGTAGTTTCTTCCTCCGCCAATTGTAGCTAAATATCTAAAATCTCCAATAGCATCATTACCTGTTACTCCGTAACCTCCTCTAAATTTCAGCTGACTGATTACGTTGTTTTCTTTCCAAAAATCTTCTTTTGAAGCTACCCAACCTAAAGAGAACGATGGAAAAGTTCCGTACTTATTGTTTGATCCAAATCTTGAAGAACCGTCTCTACGGATAATACCTGTCACCAAGTATTTTTCCTTATAATCATAATTTAATCTTGAAAATAAAGAGGTTACAATATGTTCTGATCCCGTGTACGCAAAAGCAGTAACTTGATCAGTAGCTACACTATAATTAAATGAAGCGTCTTTATAATTAGTTACAGGAATGTCATAATAGGTCACTCCACTACCGCTTGTAATATTATCAACATAAGTACCTTGACCTATTAAAACACTAAAATTATGACTATTAATAAGTCTAGAATAGGACGCAATATTTTCAATATTCCAACCAAATCCAGTATTAGTACTTCTATATATATTATTTCTAGCAACAATACTTGAAGCATTTAAGTATGATTCAGGAGTAAAACTTTCGCTACCCCAATACGCTAATTTCCCACCAAGAGTCGTACGTATTTTTAAACCACTTATAGGTTCCACTTCTAAATAAGCATTTCCCACAAAATTATCAGACCAACCGTAATTGCCTAATTTCGTTTGAATATATGCCAATGGATTAGACATTTCTTGACCTACATTAGATGAAATACCATAAGGATTCCCATTAGCATCTCTAATAGCACCGCTATTTGTATAAGGAGATTGATTAGCAAGAATAGGATCTGTTTCAACGATTGGTGTTAGAGGATCTAAATTAATTGCAGAACTTAAGACTCCGCCAAACTCACTATTGGTATTTCCAACTCCAACACTTTTCTCTCTAGAATAACCTAATGTTTGACCAAAAGTAATTTTCTTAGTTATTTTATGTGTAGAATTTAACCTAATGTTTTTTCTAATATAATTAGAAATATCAGTAGCAACAATTCCTTCTTGATCCAAAAGACCAAATGAAAGATAGAACGTTGAAACCTCATTTCCACCGCTTAAGCTTAATTCATGACCTACACGTTTAGCACTATTGTTAAAAATAGCCGATTGCCAATCTGTACCAGTACCATATGAAGCTGGGTCTGCAAACTTAATTGCACCACCACCCGCTACAGAAGCTTCGTTCATTAACGTTGCATATTGCGTTGCATTTAACAAATCTAATTTCCTGGCTGGAGCAGATATACCGGTGTAACCGTTATAATTCACACTAACCTTTCCAGATTTACCTTTTTTAGTAGTTACTAAAATCACACCTGTTGCAGCCCTCGCACCATAAATTGCTTGAGAAGCGGCATCTTTTAAAACTTCTATAGAAGCAATATCCGATTGATTTAAATAACCTATTCCTCCAGAATCTACCACAACTCCGTCAACAACCCAAAGTGGCTCGTTATTCCCGAAAGTAGTAATCCCCCTAACACGTATTGTTGCAGAGGAACCAGGTTGTCCAGAGTTTGCTGCAATAGTTAAACCTGAAACTCTACCTTGCAAGGATTGTTCAACTCTTGTAATAGGCAAATCTTCTAGGTCTGACGCCTTGATACTAGAAATAGCTCCAGTAACAACACTTTTCTTTTGAGTACCATACCCTACAACAACCACTTCGTTTAAATCTTGTGATTGTGAAACCAGTTTAATAGTAATGGAAGATCGACCTTTAATAGGTTCTGCAATCGTAGCATATCCAATATAGCTAATCATTAAGATTCCATTAGTAGGAGCTTTAAATTGGAACTTTCCATCAAAATCCGAAGAGGTAGATTGAGTACTCCCTTTCAGCAAAATTGATGCTCCTGGAATTGGCATTCCTGTTTCATCATTGACTATTCCGTTCACTACAATATCTTGCGCTTGTGCATAAACTGAGAATAGTATTGATGAAAAACAAAAAATAAGTAATTTCGTTAATTTCATTTTTCTATAATTTTTGGTTAATTATTTAGTTATTTACTGCAATAATACCTGTTTTTTTTTGGTATTATCATTTATAGTTCATTACAAAAACACATCAACGCTCAAAATTTAGCTTTACAAAAACACATCAAAAATATCATAAAAGCGTATAAAACAGTTGTTTAAATAAAATAATAGCATATTACAAAATATAATAAACTAAAATAAACACTACATTAAATGAAAATCGATTATTTTAGCATTTATTCGATATTTAAGAGATAAAAAATGATTTGTGAAAATTGGTTTTAACTTATAAAACTACCCAGTATCTATTATGTTATTATGAAATACAAAATATTAAAACTACTACTTCTAGGAATTCTATTGACTTCAACAATACTGACAAGTCAATTAAAAAACATTGGACTTCCTGACATTCGCAACTACAAGAGATCCGATTATAAAGGAGGAACGCAAAATTGGGCTATTGACCAAGATAAAAATGGCAACTTATATTTCGCAAACAATAACGGCCTACTTCAATTTGATGGTTCATCTTGGAAAAAATATTCATTACCAAATTCCTTTGCAGTCAGATCGATAAAAATTGATGATTCCGGTAAAATATTTGTTGGTGGCTATAGTGAATTTGGTTATTTTGACTCCAATAAAAAAGGAGCGCTTGAATATTTTTCCTTATCAAAAATGATTACTAAGGACGCTAAAAAACTAATAGACTTCATCTGGAAAATACATATCCGTGGCAAAGAAGTAATTTTCCAATCCTTTGAAAAAATTTACATCTACAAAGACAACAAACTCAAAATACGCAATGCACCTAATCGATTTCAATTTTCCTTTTTAATAAACAATAAGCTTTATCTACAAGACATTTCGCTAGGACTACTAGAGTATAAAAACGATACATTCATCCCTTTAAAAGGTTCAAAAATAATTAACAATAACGAGGCATGGGGTATGTTTCCAATGCCCGATAATAAAATACTGGTCGCCACATTAAGCAAAGGACTTTTTATTTACGATGGAAAAGGAATGATACCTTGGGATACAGAAGCCAATGAGTTTATTAAAAAAAATAGCTCGCTAGGGGGAGTCAAGATAACGAATCGTTTTATCGCTATAAATTCAGTATTAGACGGAATAATAATTTGCGACCTTAATGGTAAAATTATTCAACACATCAACCATAAAAAAGGATTACAAAACAATACCGTACTTACTTCCTTTCTTGACAACAAAAACAACCTTTGGCTGGGCCTTGATAACGGGATTGCATTTATTAATGAAAGCTCTCCTTTTTCCTACTTTGGCTTTAGTTATGATTTAAGCACTGTTTACGCTTCCGTTATTTTTAATGACAAATTATACGTAGCAACTAATCAAGGAGTCTTTTACCACACTTGGAATAAAACAATCAAGGAAGATGCTTTTTCACTCGTACAAGGCACAACAGGTCAAGCATGGAATTTACAAATAATCGATGATCAGTTATTCTGCGCTCACAATAGAGGAGCATTACTTATTGCAGGACCAAATACCGTTAAAATACTTGACAATAGAGGTTACTTTGGCTTTAAAAAAATGCCTAATCATCCTAATAACATGATAGCCGCTACCTATAATGGTTTTACTGTATTTGAAAAAACAAAAAACGGCTGGGAATTCAAAAACAAGATAGCTGGTTTTGATAAACCAGCAAACACCTTCGAAATAGACAAAGATAATCTTTGGTTAAAAAAAGATGACCTTTTATATCAGATGCAACTATCAGAAGACTTAAGTAAAATAACAAAAACAAAATCATTCCAAGAATTAGCAAAAGGCTTTAAAGGAATAGGAAGCATACAACAATTTAACAATCACATTTATTTTCAAAACAAAAATCATTTTTACAAATATTCTAAAGAAAAGGATGTATTCTATGAAGACAAAGCTATTACTGCTTTATTTAAAGAAATCCCATTAATTAGATCTCTTACCGAAGACCGCTTAGGCAATTTGTGGTATACATTCAACGAATCGCTAGGAGTATTACTAAAAAACAAAAACAACACCTACAAAAACTCCGTAGCACCCTTTTCAAATTTAACCGGTAACTTAGTCGATAACTATGTATCAATCAACACCGTCGATTCTACAAATATATTTATAGGACTAACGGATGGATTAGCTCATTACAACGCTAATCTATCAAAGAGTTTCATAACGAAGCCCAAGGCATTTATCCAGAGCTTTACCTCTCCTACCGACACGCTATTATTAGGTAATGGGGAAAAAGAACTAGACGACTATACAATCCCGTACAAATCAAACTCGGTGCGCTTTACCTTCTCCTCACCTACCTATGAAAATGTTGAAAACGTCGAATTTTCATATCTATTATCTGGCTTTACAGACAAATGGAGTCCTTGGTCAACATTTTCATTTAAAGAATACACTAACTTAAGAGAAGGCAATTACAAGATGATGGTAAGGGCACGCAATAGCTACGGAATAGAATCAGACAACACTATATTCAATTTCACTATTACTCCACCATGGTATAGACATTTTTTAGCTTACTTATTTTACATAGCTGCAATAGCAACCACAATCATTTATATTAGAAAGAGAGTAAAAGATAAAATCAGAAAGAATAAATATTACGAAACAATAGAACAAAGAAGAATATATTTAGAAAAAGAATCCAAAATTAGACTAGAGCAGTACGAACTTGAAAAAGAAATTGAAAAGCTAAAAAACGATAAACTGCAAATAAAAATATTAACAAAAGACAAAGAACTCGTAAACAACTCACTACAAGTTGTCAAGAAAAACAAAATCTTAAATGGTATTATACATAAACTAAAAGACATTAATATAGACTCATTTGACGATTCAACGAAGTTCCAGCTTAACAAATTAAACAAGAGCATTGCTAAGGAAGTAAATGCAGATAAAAGTTGGAAAGATTTAGAAAAACACATTAAAAATGTGCATTTTGATTTCTTAAAAAGATTAAAAGAAAAATACCCCACAATCTCTCCTAGAGAGCTTGATCTTTCTACTTATCTATTATTGAATATGTCCACAAAGGAGATAGCAGAAATAATGAACATTTCAAACGGAGGCGTAGAGCTTGCTCGCTATCGATTAAGAAAAAAACTGGAACTCAACAAGAAAGAAAATCTCATTGGTTTCCTAATGAGTATTTAAAACAAAACAGCCATCTCATTTTGAGATGGCTGTTTTGTTTTACTAAAACTTAAAAATAGATTATGACAAATAATCCAATGTTCGCTCCAATGCCATGCCACGCGAACCCTTTATCAAAATCGTGCTGTTTTCTATGTTCATATCCTTTAAACTGGCGGAAAAAGAATCAAATGATTCATAAAATTGAAATTGAGGATTACCAACCTTACATAAGTAAAATGCAGCACCAATAAAGAAACATTGGACTGCTTCCTCGTTCAAAAGCGAACCAACCAGTTCCTGATGTTCTTTTTTACTTTCAGCTCCTAATTCAAACATATCTCCTAAAATCATTATTTTATTTGTACTGTCCAATTGAAGGAAATTCTCAATTGCTACCGCCATACTACTTGGATTTGCGTTGTAAGCATCCAGAATAATCTTATTCGTTCCAATTGTTAACAATTGCGATCGATTATTTTCAGGAATATAACCCTCCAAAGCCTCTTTAGCACAGAGATTATCTACTTTAAAGAACTTTCCTATAGCAAGTGCCGCATTTAAATTATTAGCGTTATAAAGTCCAATTAAATGAGATGAAATTACAATATTTGAATACCCTATTTCAACAAACGGATTTGCTTTAACAGATGTAATACACACATCAGCATTTTCTTTATTTACACCAAAGGAAAAAGACTTTATTTTTTTTGTTTTTTCAACTTGAATAGGATCTTCAAGGTTAACAAAAGCTAACTTATCATTTTGAGATAGATATTGATACATCTCACTTTTACCTTCAATAACACCACCAATGCCTCCAAAACCTTCCAAATGTGCTTTACCAAAATTAGTTATATAACCATAATCGGGGTTTGCTATATTACAAAGAAATTCAATTTCCTTTTTATGATTGGCTCCCATTTCCACAATACCTATTTCGGTATCTGAATTAAACGACAATAATGTCAATGGAACTCCGATATGATTGTTAAGATTACCAACGGTTGCTTTAGTTTTGTATTTTTTAGAAAGAACCACCTGAATCAACTCTTTAGTAGTTGTTTTACCGTTACTTCCAGTAAGGGCGATAATAGGCAAATTGAGATATTTTCTATGCAATTTTGCCAATTCCTGCAAAGTAGACAAACTGTCGTCTACCAAGATCGTTCTTTTATCAAGATAATAATTTTCATTGTCTATGATTACATAAGACGCTCCCTTTTCTAAAGCTTCTATTGCAAATGTATTTGCATCAAAGCGGTCCCCTTTAATGGCAACAAATAATGAATTTGACTCTATCTTACGAGTGTCAATTGAAACTGATTTACATTCCAAAAATAAACTATGAATTCTAGCTATATCCATTTAAAAACGATTAAAAAAAAAGCCCTAATGAAAGGGCTTTAATTACTATTTTATATAAAATTTAATTTCTTGCTGTTTTTCTTTTATCCGATTTTGGACCAACTCTAGACATTGCACATCTAAATCCAATATAGTCAGTAGCCATATCTTGAGGGAAGTATCTTCTCTGAGCAGGATCTAACCAGTAAGCTCTATCTCTCCAAGAACCGCCTTTGTAAACTCTCACATCGTCATTAATCAATGTTGTTCTCTTGTTTGATCTATCGTATTTCCTAACCATCAATCCTAAACTGTCTGTTGTTACGTTATGCTTAGGCGAGTTATACATGGCTTTATCACCTTTATCTGTATCAGACTCAGAACGTCCAAAATCATAATTTTTAGAAGACTGCTTATCACCATCTCTATAATTAATATTATTACTCTTATCAAAATTTTGTCTCAAGTACGTTTCATTTTCATCAACAGGAACTTGTGCGATTTCTCCAGGGAAACTTCTTACAATAATTTTCCCATTACTTAAAGTATCTTTTTTCATTGTCTCTAAAGTGACAATTTCTACTTTACCATCTGCACCAATTTTATTTTTAGTATAACGGTTTCCTCTAAAATAATTGAAATCATTTGCTTCGTTATCTATAATAGGTCTGTAAACATCAGCAACCCATTCGGCCACATTTCCAGCCATATCGTACAATCCAAAATCATTTGCCGGATATTTTTTAACCGCATTAGTGATATCAGCTCCGTCATCAGACCAACCTGCAATCCCACCGTAATCTCCATTACCTTGCTTAAAGTTAGCCAATTGATCTCCTTTGTTTTGTCTTTTTCCAGAACGGGTATAACTACCTGACCAAGGATATTTTTTCTGTCCTTTATAAATATTATACTCTCTCTGTCCAACATCGGCTGCAGCTGCATATTCCCACTCTGCTTCAGTAGGCAGTCTGTATTCTGGTAAAATAATACCAGATGAACGTTGTGCATATACATTTTTCGGTTCAACAACGTTTCCGTTTTTTCCAACTTTAGAGCCTTTCTTAGCTCCTTTTGCTAACACAATTTCTTCATTTCCTCCATAAGTCATTGTAGGCGCTGCTAAATAAGTGTCTGTACTAAATGTACTCTCAGCTGTAACATCTTGTGTTTTAGCATTCTTTTTCAAGTAACCATTTTTTTCCAAAAGGGCCTCATTAACACGATCTGTTCTCCATTTGCTAAATTCTACAGCTTGAATCCAGTTTACACCAACTACAGGGTACTCTGCATAAGAAGGATGTCTCAAATAGTTATTAGTCATCGTTTCATTATAACCCAACCTATTTCTCCAAACTAAAGTATCAGGTGAAGCACCTTCATATATATGTCTATAATTATCATCACTAGGTGGGAATACACTTTTCAACCAATCTAAATATTCCAAATACATAAAGTTCGTAACTTCAGTTTCATCCATATAAAAAGACTGAACATGTTGTTGTGTTGGAGTATTATTCCAATCATGCATAACATCATCTTGTACTTTACCCATCGTAAAAGTTCCTCCCTCTACAAAAACTAATCCAGGTCCGGCAACTTGTTTTGTATTACCCGAAGCTTTTTTACCATCGACATTCCAGCCAGTAGCTCTTGAAGCATTTTTTGAACTTGATTTTTTACTGCAACTGGCAAAACCAATAATCATTGTTATCGATAACATCAATCGCAAGGCTGTAATTTTATTTACTTTCATACTCTTTTAAAGGTAATAATTTAAGTGTTGCAATATAATAATTAACAATTAACCCGCAACACCGTTTTAAAAAATTTTATTCTGTTGATTTATATTAAACGCATCATAGAAATCAAACGCAAATTTATACTATTTATTATTTGTTTTTATACTAAAAGATATATTTTTACTTTATCTAACAATTAACTATTCATGCAATTTAAGCAAAAAATGCAAAAACTACTACTTTATAGTTTATTACTACTTTCTTATATATCATTTGCGCAGAATACAGCTGACGTAACGATTGCTTGGACAGAAAAAACCGAAGTTTCTTTTGGGAATTATAAAATCAATATTCCTCAATTCACAGGAAACAGTTACCAATATAAAGCATCTGAAAAAAAACTTTTATTCAGCTTAGAATTAGTAAACCCTGTCCTTTTTGAAGCCAGCAATGTCCAAATCACCAATATTGTTTACGAAACGATAACGACCGCTCAACTTGGGGACTTAGCCCTTGAAAACATACCACAGCAAATAGTGACTTCTCTAAGAAACACGCAGTCAAGAGGCATTACACAATCCTTTCTACTCTTGTCCCCCATAGTAAAAGACGAATACGGCTATAAAAGAATCAACTCTTTTTCTTATAGCATCACTAGTTCAACCGCAAAGATCGCACAATCAAACAAATCAACAAATACAATCTCTAACTCTGTTTTAGCCACTGGAGACTGGTACCGTTTTTATATTGAAAAATCAGGTGTTTATAAAATTCCTAAAAACTTCTTGCAAGACATAGGCATTAACGTAAATAGCATCAATCCAAAAAAACTGAAAATTTTCGGAAATGGAGGAAAAATGCTACCGCTGTCTAATAATATCTACTACCCATCAGATTTAACCGAAAATGCAATCCAAATTATTGGAGAAAACGATGGGACTTTTGATAACGAAGATTACATATTATTCTATGCTGAAGGTCTTGACACCTATAATGAAGAAAGTCAAACATACAACAATCTATATGATAGCAAATCTTATTATTACATTACCACTTCAGGAGATGAGGGAAAAAGAATTAAGGAGGCAAATCAACCCACCGGCAGCACTACGCTAAGTCTTACTACTTTTGACGATCATCAATTCCACGAATTAGATTTAATAAATATTGCAAAGCTTGGCAGACAATGGTTTGGCGAATCTTTTGACATTAACCAAGAACAGGAATTTGAATTTAATTTTCCAAACATAGATCTCACAACAGCAGTAAAAATCAAAGCTACGGTAGCTTCTGCAGCATATACCCCTACTTCTTTTAAGATCACCTCGAGCGGACAAAACATAGGTGCAATATCATTTTCAGCAATCAATACCAATTCAGAAACCGAATTTATTGTTGGCTCTTTACCGAGTGACACCTCCCTTAACGCGTCCGAAAGTTTAAAAATAAAACTTACCTATAATAACAATGGCGTTCCAGGCTCAAAAGGTTTTTTAGATAACATCCAGCTAATAGCAAAAAGAAAACTTCAAGGATACGGAAAACAATTTAACTTTCAATATGATGCTTCAGTTGCTAGTTTTGGAGTGGTGAATTACACCCTATCTAATGCAGCAGCAATAAGCCAGGTCTGGGACGTTACGGACCTATTTAATGTCAGTAAATTCGAAACCACTAATCAACCCCTTTTTTCTTTCAAAGCAAATCTAGGAGAGCTTAGGGAATATGTAGCTATTGATCCTTCTGACTATTTTACCCCTTTAAAAGACAGCAAACCTAAAGTATCCAATCAAAACATAAAAGGCTCCATTTTTAAAAATAACCAAGGTCAATTTGAAGATATTGATTACGTAATTATTACTCCAAATTCCTTAATAACCCAAGCCGAAAAGTTAGCCAGCTTCCATAGATCCTATTCAAAACTGAATGTAAAAGTGATCACAACAGAATCTATATACCCAGAATTCTCTTCGGGAAAGCAAGACATAGCAGCAATTAGAAATTGTATAAAATATATTTATGAAAATGCTTCCACCACAGCTAAAAGAATAAAATACGTGAACCTTTTTGGTGATGCTTCCTATGACTATAAAAACCGAACTATCAATAACACGAATATCGTACCTATATATCATGCCCTTAATAGTCGTACAACAGGCGAAGCTTCTTTTGCATCTGATGATTTTTATGGACTGATGGATAGCAGCGAGGGCAATATTATTTCTTATTTTGGAGGGATTGATATTGCAGTTGGAAGAATGATTGTAAATGACCCACAACAAGCAGAAGAAATGGTAAACAAGGTAATTGAATACCATGATATAAAATCATACGGAAGCTGGAGAAATAATTTCGTGATGATTAGCGATGATTCAGATCAAACCTCCGATGCAAATTTACAAAGCAGACAAAACAAATTAGCTGATATAATCACAACTCAAAAGCCATTTTTTAATATTAATAAAATTATTTTGGACTCCTATGTTCAAGAAGCATCTGCAGGAGGTTTCCGATATCCAAAAGCAAGAACAGACTTATTTAATGCATTCGAAAAAGGTGCTTTAGTCTTTAATTATTTAGGACACGGAGGTGAGGACGGATTATCAGCAGAACGAATTTGGGAAAAATCAGATGGCCAAAATTTAAGCAATCAATACAAGTACCCTTTATTCATAACAATCACCTGTGAGTTCTCCCGTTTTGACAATCCTTCCAGACCTACAGCTGGCGAATATACGTATTGGAACCCAAAAGGCGGAGCCATTGCGATGATTACTACAATTCGTTCCATTGGGCAATTTAGCGCAGAAAATTTTAATGATGTCCTATCTGAAAAACTATTCTCCTTTGACTCAAGCCAATACACCTCTATTGCCGAAGCTTTGCGATTATCAAAAAACAGTAACCCAAACAGCGCTACAAATGTGGTGTTCTTTTTAGGCGATCCCGCACTATTTCTAGCAATACCTAAGCCCAAAATAAAACTCACAAAAGTAAACGACATTCCAATATCACAAACAACGGACGACTTCAAATCATTGGCTCGTATGAAAGTGAGTGGTGAAATCACTGATGAAAATGATACGCGATTAACAAATTACAATGGCGAAGTTTCCACTACGATATTCGACAAAACCATCCCAAGGACAACTTTAAATAACGACAACAATAGCCCAGCAATAAATTTCAACACTCTTGGCGAAACCATATTCAGAGGAAATGCTTCTATTACCAATGGTTTGTTTGAATTTAACTTGGTAGTCCCAAGAGACATTCGAATTCCACTAGCAAACGGGAAAATAAGTTTTTATGCTAAAAAGAACCAAACACTAGAAAACGAAACCGGTTTTGACACTAGTATTCTGATAGGCGGAATTAATGAAAATGCCACCGCAGACAATATTAGCCCAAAAGTGAAGTTATATATGAATGACGAGACGTTTGTTTCAGGCGATATAACAAATACATCCCCATTTCTACTAGCTTTCCTTGAAGATGAAAACGGAATAAATACGGCTAGTGGAATAGGACATGATATTGTGGCAATTTTAGACGGAGACGTAACTAATCCCTATCTATTAAATGATTACTATCAAACAAATCTGGATGATTACACTAAAGGAAGTCTACGATTTCCTCTACGTAATATAGCGGTAGGTTTACATACTATTACATTTAAGGCGTGGGACGTATACAACAATCCCACAACTACTGAAATCCAGTTTGTAGTAATAGGTGATGAATCTATCACTTTGACCCATGTATTAAATTATCCTAATCCATTTGTCAACTATACAGAGTTTTGGTTCACCCACAATAGGCCTTACGAACCTTTAATGGTACAAATACAAGTTATGACAATAACTGGCAAAGTGGTCTGGACCAAAAACCAAATTATTTCAACAGAAGGATTTCTATCAAAAGAGATTACTTGGGACGGAAAAGATGATTTTGGTAATCGAATAGGAAAAGGAGTATACATCTATAAACTAACTGTCAAGTCAACTTTAACGAATAAAAGAGCAGAAAAATTTGAAAAACTTGTCTTACTTTAATTAAATACTATATTTGTTCAATGAATTTTCACAAAAAAATGAAGAAATTAATACTTTTCACAAGCTGCTTACTCGCTTTTTCTTTTGCAAACGCTCAAGACAGAGTTATTACCACTGCAGTACCCTTTTTATTGGTATCTGCTGACGCTAGAGCCGCAGGTATGGCAGATATAGGTGTTGCTACATCTGCAGATGCTTTTTCACAACAATGGAATCCCGCAAAATATGCCTTTGCAATAGACAAGCAAGGGTTTTCCATAAGCTATACTCCTTATCTTACAGATTTAGCAAATGATATTTCTTTAGGACAATTAACATACTACAACAAAATAAGTGAACGAAGTGCTTTTGCAGGTAGTCTTCGTTATTTTGGTTTTGGCGAAATAGAATTACGTGAAACTGGAGACCCTAATGAGGTACCTAGAAGAGTTTCTCCTAATGAGTTTGCAATCGACGGTTCCTATTCCTTAAAATTAAGCGAAAAATTCTCAATGGCAGTTGCCGGAAGATACATTCGTTCAAATTTAAAAGTGGTTAGTGATAATGGAGATGCTTCTGCCGCTAGTTCATTCACAATCGATGTTGCAGGGTTCTACCAGTCAGAAGAAATGGCTTATAATGAATTTAATGGAAGATGGAGAGCTGGATTTAATATTCAAAATTTAGGTCCAAAAATCAGCTATGACAACGACGATATAAGCACAAACTTTTTACCTGCAAATTTAAAAGTGGGAACAGGATTTGATTTTATTTTAGACGATTATAATAAAGTCGCACTAAATGTTGAATTCAACAAATTACTTGTACCAACACCTCAAGATCCTGATTTAAACGGTGACGGAACAATTACTGCTGAAGAAAGAGCGCAAAATTTAGACAATTATCGATCTATCGGTTGGGTTTCTGGTGTATTTAAATCATTTGGCGATGCGCCTGACGGTTTTAGCGAAGAAACTAAAGAAGTAACTTATGCGGTAGGAGCTGAATACTCCTACCAAGACTCTTTTGCTATGCGTGTGGGTTATTTTAATGAAAGCCCATTAAAAGGTGCTAGAAAATTCTTTTCTTTAGGAGCGGGTTTTAAATACAATGTTGTCAAAGTAGACGTCTCCTACTTATTTTCAGCTTCAAAAGTTAAAAACCCATTAGAAAATACATTACGTTTCTCTCTTACTTTTAATTTTGGAGATAAATATGATGTATATTAGCAATCTCTAAAATCAAATTAACAAATTAACAATCCAAATTTCAACACCATGAAATTTGGATTTTTTTTCCCTAAAAAAACAATGAGAAATATTACTATTACTAGCCAATTTTCGGCTTATAGCTCACTCCAAGAATTACCTACTGACATTCAAAACTTGATGGAACAGGCTGTGAGCGTAAGAAAAAACGCCTATGCTCCCTACTCAAAATTCCGCGTAGGAGCCGCTATTCTATTAGATAACGGACAAATTGTTTTAGGCTCAAACCAAGAAAATGCAGCATATCCTTCAGGCCTATGCGCTGAACGTGTTGCAATTTTTCATGCAGGAGCTATTTATCCAGAAGCAAAAATTATAAAAATGGCAATTACCGCCGCTTCAGATACCAATACTACAATTAGTCCTATCCCTCCATGCGGCGCCTGCAGGCAATCAATAGCCGAATATGAAACTCGACAAGAGACTCCAATAGAGATTTATTTCATGGGAGAAACAGGTGACATTTACATGTCAGAATCCTTAAAAAACTTGTTACCATTTATGTTCGACAAAAAATTCTTGTAAAATAACCAAAAAGAAGCCTTTTAATTTTACTTCTTAGTTGGAATGTCCTATTTTTGCGATTCGCAAATTTGTGTGAGGAGACTATTTTGCGGTATAGGTACTAGTTGATAACACAATAAAAACTTTAGCAAAAGAACAATTGAGATGAAAGAAGTTACAAAAGAGGTTTATTTAAAGTGGTATGAAGATATGCTCCTTTGGAGAAAGTTTGAAGACAAACTTGCAGCATTATACATACAACAGAAAGTCAGAGGATTTTTGCATTTATACAATGGTCAAGAAGCTGTACTTGCTGGTGCATTGCATGCAATGGATTTGACAAAAGATAAAATGATTACTGCATACAGAAATCACGTTCAACCAATCGGAATGGGTGTAGATCCAAGACGTGTAATGGCTGAGCTTTTAGGAAAAGTTACTGGAACCTCTAAAGGAATGGGTGGTTCTATGCATATTTTCTCAAAAGAACACCGTTTTTATGGTGGTCACGGAATTGTAGGTGGACAGATTCCTGTAGGAGCTGGACTAGCCTTTGCAGATAAATATTTTGAAACTGGCGGAGTTACAATGACCTATTTTGGTGATGGAGCTGCTCGTCAAGGATCACTTCACGAAGCTTTTAACATGGCTATGTTATGGAAATTACCAGTAGTTTTTATCGTTGAGAACAATGGTTATGCAATGGGAACTTCTGTAGAAAGAACAGCAAACCATACTGACATCTGGAAATTAGGTTTAGGGTACGAAATGCCTTGTGGACCAGTTGACGGAATGAATCCTGTAAAAGTAGCTGAAGCAATGACTGAAGCAATTGACAGAGCAAGACGTGGTGACGGACCAACTTTCTTAGAAATGAAAACGTATCGTTATAGAGGACACTCAATGTCTGATGCGCAACTATACCGTTCTAAAGACGAAGTAGAAGAATACAAAAAAATTGATCCAATTACTCAAGTTTTAGACTTAATAAAAGATCAAAAATATGCTACCGAAGAAGAAATCGCTGCCATTGATCAAAGAGTAAAAGATTTAGTCCAAGAATGTGTAACATTCGCAGAAGAATCTGATTACCCCCCAGTGCAACAACTTTACGACGTAGTATACGACCAAGAAAACTATCCATTTATACCTCATAAACTATAAATCAATTATGGCAACAATTATAACAATGCCTCGTTTGAGCGATACTATGACGGAAGGAACGGTAGCGACTTGGCTTAAAAAAGTAGGAGATAAAATTAGCGAAGGAGATATTCTAGCTGAAATTGAAACCGACAAAGCAACAATGGAGTTTGAATCTTTCAATGAAGGAACTCTATTATATATTGGAATTCCAGAAGGAGAAACAGCACCAGTAGATTCTTTACTAGCAATCATTGGTGAAGAAGGTGAAGATGTTTCCGCTTTAATAGCAGGAAAATCAGCACCTAAGACAGAAGAAGCTAAACCTGAAGCCGACAAAGCTCCAGCTGCAGCTGAAACTACAAAAGAAGAAAAAGCCGCACCTGCAGCAGCAGCCTCTTTACCAGAAGGTGTCGTTGTAGTAACCATGCCTCGCTTAAGCGATACCATGACAGAAGGTACTGTAGCTACATGGTTGAAAAAAGTTGGTGACAAAGTTAGCGAAGGTGATATCCTTGCTGAAATTGAAACTGATAAAGCAACGATGGAATTTGAATCTTTCAATGAAGGAACCTTATTATACATCGGTATCGAAGAAGGAAATGCTGCTCCAATAGATAGTTTACTAGCAATAATTGGACCTGCAGGAACTGATGTTTCCGCTATAGCATCAAACTTCAAATCAGGTGCAAAAGCAGAAACTGCTACAACTACTGATACTGCTGAGGAAAAATCAGCTCCAGCCGAAGAAACAAAGGTAGTAGTTCAAGAAGAAGCTACAGATGGAAAAAGAATTTTAGCTTCGCCACTAGCAAAGAAAATTGCAAGTGACAAAGGAATTCAATTGACACAAGTAAAAGGTTCTGGTGAAAATGGACGTATCGTGAAAAGTGATATTGAAAATTTCACCCCAACAGCACCAGCTAGTCCAACACCAGCTGCTGCACCTGCAACTGCAAAAACAGCAACTGCTGCTGCACCAAAAGTATTTGTTCCTGCGGGAGAAGTATTTACAGAAGAGATTAAGAATTCGCAAATGCGAAAAATTATAGCTAAGCGATTAGCAGAATCATTATTTACTGCGCCTCATTACAACTTAACTATTGAAGTTACGATGGATGACGCAATGAAATCTAGAACTATAATCAATAGTATTCCTGATACAAAAGTTTCTTTTAATGACATGGTTATCAAAGCATGTGCTATGGCATTAAAAAAACATCCAAAGGTTAACTCTCAATGGAAAGAAGATGCAATTACAATCAACCATCATGTTAATATTGGTGTTGCTGTAGCTGTAGAAGATGGATTAGTTGTTCCTGTATTGAAATTTACAGATGCAATGAGTCTATCTCAAATTGGAGGAAGCGTAAGAGATTTAGCAGGAAGAGCTAAAAACAAAAAATTATTACCTACCGAAATGGAAGGAAGTACTTTTACTGTTTCTAACTTAGGAATGTTTGGTATCGTAGAATTTAATTCTATCATCAACCAACCTAACTCTGCAATCCTATCAGTAGGAGCGATTGTAGAGAAACCAGTGGTTAAAAACGGTCAAATCGTAGTAGGAAACACTATGATGTTGTCTCTTGCTTGTGACCACCGTACTATCGATGGAGCAACTGGAGCACAGTTCTTACAAACATTAAAACAATACATAGAAAACCCAGTTACGATGCTTGCATAATTACTGATTCTTTATAAATCTAAAACCCGTCTTGTACAAAACTTGACGGGTTTTTTATTTGAGCATAACCTCGCTTCCAATATTATTACAGCGCAGTCGCGTTGTACGTTAGCCTTCTTACTCTATTACATTCCGCAAAATGATAGCGCTACCATCCCTAATCTGAAAATTAAAACGTGTAATAAACAATCTAAACCTTATTCTTCTCCTCAATCCATTTTGACATATACATAGTACTTTTCAAGGTATGATGCTGAAGCAAAGACCCCATGAAATTATTCAAACGATGCTGCTGTAAATTAACTTGTAGGTTTTTTATATGCTCTATAAAATCGTCTTCATATAATTCTCTTAAATAACGCAGATTAATTATATCAACTCCGTTTTTTTGCGCCTGAAGCCAAGTGCTTCTATCATCATACAAACGCACTGAATCCTTTGCAAAAACTAACGGATCGTCCGTTACAAATCCATTCCATGGTAACCCGCCGTGCATCGATTCCGCCCCAATAGTCGTCGTAACACTTGGCGTCCCACATTGCATAGCTTCTAATAGTTTCCCTTTAATACCTGCTCCAAAACGTAAAGGTGCTAAAACTACACGCGCTTGTCGAACTACTTCATATGCATTAGCAGCACGACCTTTTATTATAAAGCGTTCCTTACTATTGTTCAGTTGTAATACTTTTTGCGAAGGATAAGCACCATAGACATGTAAAATAGCATCGGGTAACTGCTTTTTTATAAGAGGCCAAATACTTTCTTTTAAATATTGCACTGCATTCCAATTGGGCTCATGTAAAAAATTACCAATAAAAATAAAATTTTTTCTTTCTTCAAATGAGGGCAATTTATCTACATTAGACATTCCTTCCGATAAAAAAGGCAAATAAAACAATAATGAACTTTCAATTTTAAATATTCCTCTAAGCAGTTCCATTTCATATTCTGAAATCATCAGAGACAAATCGCAACGCAAAATGCTAGCTATTTCTCTTTTCGCTACTTCTTCCACCAACAAATCAGCCTCCACAAAAGGCCTTTTCTCTTTAAAAGCTTTCTGACGCGCTACTCGCAAGCAATGCAAATCTTCAGTATCTAACAATCGTAAGGCATCTGGACAATTTTCACTTACGCGCCAACCAAATTGCTCTTCCATCATAAACCGATCAAACAATACTATTGACGGATTTAGTTCTTTTACGAAATCATCAAAACTGGAACTATTTAAAGTAATAGTTTGTTTTACTACTCCTTCTAATTCAAGGTCTACCATAAAATCACTATTCATCGCAGGACTTGCAAATGTCACAATAAATCCTTCCTCTTTAAAAAGAGAAATCAACTGTAACATTCTGGTCCCAGCAGCCGAAGAATTAGGTTCTGGCCACACACTACCAATTATTAAAAGCTTTTTTACTTGACTCATTTTAGTATTTAAATTCGATTACAAAATAATACAATTTAGACCTCTAAACCATCATTAAAACAAGAAATCAGAAAGAAAACACTAATTTTGCTATAATTAAATAAAATCATATGTTAGGATTAAAATTAGTCACAGACCCAAGATGGGTAAATATAGTTGAATCAAATATCGAAGAAATTTTGACAGACCATGCCTGGTGTGAACAAAAGGCAGCTTCGAATGCGATAAGCCTTATCACGCAAAATCCGGAAAAAGAAGAATTGGTAACCGAATTGATGATTATTGCTAGAGAAGAACTAGAACACTTACAGATGGTGCACGATTTAATAAAAAGCAAAGGACTAAGTTTGGGGCGTGAACATAAGGATCATTATGTAAATGAATTATTCAAATTCATGAAAAAAGATGGAAGTCGCAATGATGCATTATGTGAGCGTCTATTATTTTCAGCTATGATTGAAGCACGAAGCTGCGAACGATTCAAAATATTATCAGAAAACATAAAAGATCAAGTATTAGCTAAATTTTACAGAGACCTAATGATTTCCGAAGCTGGGCATTATACTATATTTCTAGGGTTTGCACGAAAATATGCTGACAACGTTGATGTTGACAAACGTTGGCAAGAATGGATTGACTTTGAAACTTCCATCATTGTAAACTACGGCAAAAACGAAACTGTCCATGGATAGCAAATAATGAAATTAAGACTATAAAACAAGGGATGTCTTTCGATCATTCCTTGTTATACACTGTTTATATTATTTTACTATTATAAATTCTGATCGTCTGTTTGCAGCATGATCTTCTTCGCTACACTTATTACACTCTACTTTCAATTCAGATTCCCCAAATCCCTTTCCAGCTATCTTCTCAGCATTGACTCCTTTAGAAACTAGATAGTCAACAGTTGACTTTGCTCTTCTTTCTGAAAGATCCATATTATAATCATCTTTACCTCTGATATCAGTATGTGATTTTACAAAAATTGATAAATCACGATTTTGAGTCATTATATAAACTAGTTTATCCAATACTTTAACGGCTTGAGTTGTAATATCACTTCTGCTATTTTCAAAGTAAATAGGATTCAGAATAATTTCATTTTCTGTAACAACAACCTCTTCCATTGGAACTAAAAAGATAGTGACTTTTGAAGTTCCGCTCACAGTCTTTACAGCAGCGCTTCTTTGAGAAATAAAACCATCTTTATATATTTCAAGAAAGTAGTCTTTGTTACAATCTACATTAAACACTACTTCACCCTTATCATTAGTTAATAATTTATCTAAGACTATATTACTTTTATCTAAAAGTGTAACTCGAGCGTTAGATAAAAAATTAGCGGTTTTAGTGTTTTCAACAACGGACACTATCTGCGATTTACAAATAGGACTTGCACTATATATATTATCAACACCCGAACGGTTACTTGATAAAAAACCAATATTTTTATCTTTATTCAAGGTGAAAGCAAAATCATCTTTTTCTGAATTTATAGGTTGACCAATATTGTTAGGAACACTCCCACTATTTAAATCTACCGAAAAAACATCATATCCACCAAAACCTATTAACCCTTTTGAGGAAAAATAGAGCATATTATCATCTGTAACGAAAGGAAAACTTTCATCACCAGGCGAATTTATCTTATTTCCTAGATTTTTGGGTGTTCCAAAACCACCATCTTCATTCACTTCTACCTTCCATATATCAATCCCTCCTATTGACCCAGGCATATTAGATGAGAAATAAAGCGTCTTTCCATCCTTATCAATTGACGGATTACTCGTTGAATAACTTTTACTATTAAAAGGCAATGGAGTTATAGCAGTCCATTTTCCATTTTTCTTTATTGCTTTATACAGATTAACTTGGCTTATTTTTAATTTATTGACCTTGTCTTTTTGAAATAAATCATCGTTAAAACTTTCACTGGAAAAATAAATAGTATTACCATCTTTTGATAATGAAACTGGGCCTTCGTGAAATCTTGTATTCAATTCTGTAACAGAAATAGGATCTGAATAACTACCATCTGCACTATAAGTACTTTGGTATATATCTAAAAATGGTTCGTCATTCACCCCATATGTTTTACCTCCCACATTTCTTCCACTCGAAAAATACAAGGTATTGTCGTACATTACAGCTCCAAAATCAGATTTATCAGAATTCACTTCTAATTTATTAAGCACGAACAATTTTTCCTTTTTTAGAAGTTTAGACAGGTAATCCTTATTAGTTATAAAATCAATAGACCTTTGATCATTTGGCTGTATAATTGCAAATTGTGTCATCTGAAGATCAGCATCACCATACTTGCTATTTGATTTAAGTACCTGCGCATAATTATAATATACATCCGCATTTTGCTTAACCGTGATGCTTTTTGCATACCACTTTTCAGCCTCCGCACTATTACCCATGTTAAAATTACAAGTACCAAGTTGTTTGTATACATAATTATCTGTATTTCCATTTTCAACTAGCGCTAGATATTCTTTAACGGCATGAACATATTCATACTGCTCAAACAATTTATCGGCGTTCTTAGTCTTTTTATTTTGTGCCATTAGTGATACAGTCGTATAAACTAAAAACAATAGTATGGTAATTTTTTTCATTAATCGTAAAATTTAATATTAGAAAAATCTTGGAGAACGTGAAACTTTCTTTGGAGCAAACAAATCATATAATAGAATAAATTCATGTGAGGACGGACTAGTTACCTTCAAATCCGAAATAACATGATCGTACGCATAACCGATTCTTAATTCCGGTGTTACAGCAAAATTCACCATGCCTCCAAAACTATCTTCCAATCTATATGTAGCACCAATTTCAAATTTTTCAGTGTATAAAAAGTTTGCAGATAAGTCTAAAGAAGGATTGACATTAGAAGCAGATTTTAACATAAATGACGGCTTGAACTTCAAATCATAATTAACATCAAATACATAGCCTGCAGTCAAAAAATAGTGAGATACATCCGAACCATATTCACGTCCATTATAATCTAAATGTGCCGACTTTGCTAAATTTGGAATAGAAAAGGCAACATAATAATTTTCTGAATAATAAAAAGCTCCAGCTCCTAAATTTAATGAAGCATCATTTATATCTTCCCCGAAAATACCTTCTGAAGGGTCTGGCAAGGATGATTGGATATCTCTTAAACCAACTTCATGAAATGACACACCCGCTTTTATTCCTAAAGCCAGCCGACTAGTCTCATTCAATTGTAATGTATATGAAAAATCCCCATACACATTCTGCTCAGTTACCGGTCCTATCTTATCTGAGATAAAAGACAAACCTACTCCAACATTATTACCTACTGGTGCATGTCCGGAAAAAGTAAAAGAAGTGGGAGCACCTTCAATATTAACCCATTGTTTTCTGTATAAAGCTCCAAAAGAAATACTTCCTTTTGAACCTGCATATGCAGGATTAACGACATTCATATTATACATATACTGCGTATAGTGAGGGTTCTGTTGCGAATATGAATTCATATAGGCAATAAGAACTAAAAGAGAGCTCAAAAATATTTTATTCATATCTATTTGTGTTTCGTTTTTTTTATCCAGAAACTAGTCATGGATTCTAAAAATAAATTAACTTACTATTTTTCTCTGATTAGATAGATCCAACCTGTTTTTGTTTCTCCTTTATTAAATTCTATTACATAATAATAAGTTGCACTTGGAAGATTATCTCCTTCATTTGATTGGCCTTTCCATTGATCCGTATAATTAGATTGCTCATAAACTTTAATTCCATATCTATTAAATATTTCTAGTTTTCTAACACCCCTTAATCTTAAGTCAAAAGATTCATTCATACCATTTCCATCAGGAGAAATTCCTTTTTGAATATTGCAATGTATAGATTCTACCGTAACGTTATTTGTAGTCTCACACCCTGTTGATGCAGAACTAACCTTTAAACTATAAGTCAACGGAAAAATAGTGCTACTTACAATTGAACCTAATAAATTAGAAACGTTTAACATATTAGAATTACTTCCTACTGTTACTCCAAAATTATCTTTCCATTCATACACCACATTGTTACTATCATAAGAGTTTTGTAATGCGTTTGCTCTTAATACATAATCCTTACCCTCACAATTACCCGTTATTTCAAATTGAATCTGTGCAGGAACTAGATTAATGGTTTGTGCTACTCCTTTTATTTCGCATGAAACATTATTTTTAAAACGTACAGTTGGCGTATAATTCCCCTGAACTAAAAGTGTAAAAATAGGACTATCTTGAAAACCGTTTCCTATGCTATACTCAACACCTGTTTGTGCAGTAATTGCGATTGTTCCTGTTGGAGTTAAACAAGTTGGCTGAGAGACACTAATAACAGTTGGTTTTAATGGCACTGCCGCAATAGTCAATGTTACTTTTGTTTTCGAACCGCTTGAGCAGCTTCCTACTGAAGATTCTGCATAGAAGGTTTTGGTCCCAACACCAACCTGAATTGGATTAACAACAACGCTACCTCCTATTGCACCAGTATACCAAGTGATTGTAGCTCCTGCTGCTGTCGCGGTTGCCGTCAATGTTTGCGTTGTGGTTCCGTCAGAACAAACAGTTTGATCAGCTCCTACGGGATTTGGAACAACACCCACAATTGACAAACTAACAGCAGTACGTGTCAAACTTGGACAAGTTCCATTAGATGACTCTGCATAGTAAGTAACGTTTCCTACCGCACTCAATATTGGATTAGAAACAACAGTTCCACTAGTTGCCGCAGTATACCAAATTAATGTTTCTCCAGTGCCAACAGTTGCTGTTGCAGTTAATGTTTGTATTGGATTTTGAATACATTCTGTTTTATTCCCTCCACTTACCGCTAGTGCAGGAGATGGATTTATAGTTATAGAAACTGCTGTTCGTGATACACTAACACAAGAAGTTGCGTTATTTACAGTTTCCGCATAATAAATAATTGTCCCCAATGTATTTAATGAAGGATTTGATACTATGTTACCTCCAGTGGAAGCATCATACCATACTACTGACTCTCCTGCTTGAGCTGTCGCCGTAGCAGTTAAATTTTGAATTGGTGATAAACTACATTCTATTTTATCTCCACCACTTATCGGTTTAAGAGGTTTTCTATTGATAGTTAAAGTCACAGCGGCACGTGAATCACTTACACAAAAGGCAATGTTCTTAATAGATTCCGCATAATATGTCACCGTCCCTAATGAACTTAAAGAAGGATCTGAAACTACATTCCCCCCCGTAATGGCATCATACCATATTACCTTCACTCCATCTTGGGCTGTCGCGGTAGCAGTTAACGTCTGGATTGGCGATGATGCGCAAACCGTTTGATTCCCTCCACTTACTGGTACTAATGGCTTTGGATTTAAAGTTAAACTAACTGCTCTACGCGAATCACTTACACAAGCTGTAGCATCATTTACAGATTCCGCATAATAAATAATTGTCCCCAATGTACTTAGTAAAGGATTTGATACTACATTACCTCCAGTGGAAGCATCATACCATACTACCGATTCTCCTGCTTGAGCTGTCGCTGTAGCAGTCAAAGTTTGAATTGTCGATAAAGCACATTCTATTTTATCTCCACCACTTATCGGTTGCACTGGGTTTGGATTGATTGTTAAGGTCACAGCAGTACGTGAATCACTTAAGCAGGCACTAACATTATTATATGCTTCTGCATAATAAGTTATAGTTCCTATGGAATTCAAAGTTGGACTTGCTACCACTGAACCGCCTGTTGCAGCATCATACCAAACTACCGACTCTCCAGATTGAGCAGTAGCTTTTGCTGTCAAAGTTTGTATTGGTGATAAAGCACATTCTCTCTTACTATCTCGACCTATTGGACTAATAGGCTTTTGATTAATCGTTAAACTTACAGCAGTACGAGTATTACTGATACATCCGTTTTCGTTCTTTACAGTTTCTGCATAATAAGTAACAGTACCTATAGAATTCAATATTGGACTTGCCACCACTGAACCGCCTGATACAGCATCATACCAAACAATAGATTCGCCAGAACCTACTGTTGCTTTCGCTGTTAAAGTTTGAAGCGGTGATTGAGAACATTCTACTTGACTACCTCCAGTTACAGGTTTCGTTGGATTGCGGCTTATAGTTAGAGTAACAGCAGTACGCAACTCATTTACACATGAGTTAATACTAGTAGATGCTTGGGCATAATAGGTGATGGTGCCTATTGAACTTAAGGTCGGATTTACTACAATACTACCTCCAGTTGCTCTATTATACCATACTAATGATTCTCCCGAAGCCACACTTGCTGTCGCCCTTAGCGTTTGTATTGGCGACATCACACATTCTGATATATCACCACCGCTTACTGGTTCAGCAGCTTTTGGGTTAATCGTTAATGTCACAGCAGTACGAGTAGCACTTTTACATACAGTTACATTATTTTCTGCTTGTGCATAATATGTAATTGTTCCAACCGTATCAAGAATAGGATTTGCAACTATATTATCAGCTGCAGCAGAATCATACCAAACAACTAACTCTCCACTTCCTACAGAAGCACTTGCAATCAAAGTCTGTATTGGCGTTAACTCGCATACCACTTGATCACCTCCACTTACAGGACTAGCAGGCTGAATTGGAATATTATTTATAGTTACAACAGACGTAGAATTAGACCTACATGTTGCGTCTCCTATATTTCTAACATAAAGTATATAATTATCAGGAGCTAATTCAGTAAAAACGCTAGATGCTTGATAATTAATACCATCTAAACTGTATTCAACATTTATTTGTGCAGCAATCAGAATTGTTCCGGAGTGCACATTACAAGTTGGTTGACTAACACTTTCCGCACTAGGCTCTGAAGGAGGAGTAGTCACCTCATTAATTATGACAAACGCCTCTGAAGCGTTAACACAAGTATAATCACTCGCTTTTCTAATATATAAAGTATAACTGTTAGGAATAAGATTTGTAAAAACATTTGAGCTTTGGTAATTAATTCCATCAATACTATACTCTGCTCCATTTTGTTCCAAAATTTCAATTCTTCCAAAATAAACAGAACAAGTAGGCTGAATAACTGTTGAAGCTACTGGTTTTTCATAAAAGTAAACAGGAAAGTAAGCATTCGTATAACAAGGAGTTAGCGCAGACGAAGAAAAAACAACTGGATTAGGATCTTTTACATTATAGTCAACTGCTGAGCTTCCAAAATCCGCACTACTAATAGTCTCTGGACTTAGGAAAGAGTTTGTTACATTGTAATTACTCTCATCGGTATCTTGCATTGTAAAGGCAAAGAACTTAATATCCCCTGTGGTATACCCGATCAGAGACTTTAATATTTCGACTTCAAAACCTAAATTGTAATCTGTGGTACCTGCGTTATTTTTATTTACTCCAAAAACACCAGAAGGAGAACCAGACATCGCACTACCTATAGGAGTTCTAACAGACTCCCCACTTTTTAATTCAATAACATCAGCAAAAAAAATATCTTGAGAGGCAGCTTTTGAGATTACTAAACAATAATCCGCCTGAAAATACGAATCGAAAGTACTCGGATTGTTGTTAAAATAATTAAATCCTTTAATTGTAGACGATCCTACAACATCACCGTAATTTGACACATTAAAACCTCCAGTTTTAGAATCTAAAAAAACCAAAAGACTTATGTCTTTACTTACCTTCCCAGCAATTCCAAAAACTAATTTATCCTCCTCAGGGCTAACTTTTAGAGCATTAATATAACCGACAGAAGCGTTAGGAGATAACGATGCTGAAAGACTATTTTCCTCAAGCGGACCAGTTCCCCAAGCAGATTCAGTCATAGAACCATCAATAGTTTTATTAAATCTTGTACGAACACTTACTGTTTGTCCATTAGTTAACGTACTTGTTGTAAACGTCCTACTTAACGACATAGCTTGTTGTACTGCTCCCTCTACAGAAAATTCAAATAAATCCCCACCACCAACAGCACTAAATAGTACTGACGTACCTGGACACAATACATTAATTGCACTATTACCTGGTGACACAGTCAAAAAAACAGAAGGAGGCGATAGATATACAGAAGCAACTACAGGAACTCGAATACTTATTTCAGCTGTCGTTTTTGATCTGCTTCTAACATAATAGGTCTTTGTTGTTTTTATACTCGGACTATAGACAAATCCAGTATACAAAGGTGATGTAGAATTCTGACTAGAAAACCACTCTATTATTTCATCTCCATTTACACCATTAGCATAAACATTAACTTGAACAAAATTCACACCATCTCCACAAGAACTCCCTGCTATTGTAGAAGGAGGAGGCAGGACAGCCTCAACCATAATTATCTTTGCTGTTTTTTTTAATTTTTGAACAGGATCAATTACATTAGAAATTATTGAATCCTTTAAATACAACTCACGGATATTTACATTTTTAACAATAACGCCAGCTATCATTGCATTATTTACAACCGAAAAAAACAATAAAAATAAAAGTAATTTATTTTTCATAGAATAAGTTTTGTTATTAATATGTGTAGATAGAACAAGAGAAATATTTTAACTGACTAAAAGTATATTATTATTTTTACCAGACAAATGAAATATTAATATAAAATTAACAATAAAGGGCAATAAGTTAAATAATACCCAATAAAATTGAATGTTTAACAACATACTAAATATATTTCAAACAAAAATTATTTTCGAAATAAAAAAATAAATAGTACCTAAACAAACTGTCTTTCTCTTACAAACCAACTTAAAACAAAAATGGACCAAAAGCCAAGAACAAAGAGCGAAGCTACTATTTGAATTGTATCCACATATTAAAAAAGAATATGCTTTATCACAGCAATTATGAACTATCTGCAACAGTACTAATGATAAAAATGTTGCTATATTAAAATTAGCGCATTGGTATAGAAAAATGGAGGAATCAAGTTTTAAAAACTTTAATATCGTTCTCAATACCATAACCGTCAATTATAATTCAATATTAAACTACTTTGATAATCGAAGTATAAATGCTTCTGCAGAATCTTTTAATGCAAAAAAAATTAAAGGGTTCAGAAGTCAGTTTATAGGAGTTCGGAAAATCGACTTTTTCTTGTTCAGATTATCTAACCTTTTTGGATAATCCCCAACTTTTGCGCTTGATCCACTTTTTCGGATCAGGAACAAAACCTGGGGAGAAGTTTTGCAAAAATGAATATTTTTGCATAATTAACTTTGAGATATGACTTCTATAGACCTTTTAAAATTTAT
>NZ_JASMRI010000033.1:0-38774 GCF_041431375.1 Flavobacterium sp. Arc3
GAATCTTGCATTGAGACATATTTTATAAACACAAATATCGAAATTTAATATTTCCCCACAACATTTAGACTTGATCCCTGGTTTCCCAGTTGACTTAGCTATTCTTTTAGGTCCTGTTTTAAGTGCCATACAATTGTATTTTAGATTATTACCTTAACAAATTTACAAAAACAATGAATACTATATAGTTTAAATTTTAAGCTCAAACCCACCCTCAATAATAAATTTTTGAAGTAGGTTGTGAACTTTGATGTTTATTTTTAAATGATGCTATTGATGCGTCTTCTAGTTTTTTAAAATATTCTTTGGCTTTGATTTTATCCACTGTGATTTTTAGTTCATCAAAACGACCGTATTCATTGATATTAAGCTCATTTATACCTGTATTCATTAAACTAAGCAGCTTTGATTCCTCTAAACCAAGTACATTTGTGATTTTTTTTATTTGATCATTTTTTGCTTTGTATTGATATTCTGTGATATATTCTCTGAATGTTTTACCACTTTCTATTTGTGCCACTCCACTTTGTACATCGTGAATGAAAATATTTGCATATTTCTGTTCCTCTTGTGTTAGGAAAGCAAATGCTTTATGTAACTCATCAAGTGTGTTTTGTAATTCGGCAGCATCAACACCTTCTTTTTTAATGTTTTTTAGATACTTATCAAAGTGAGAATTCATGTAATCTGCATCAATTTTATCGGTTTTTATTTCAGTTAAATACCCTTCAATTTTAAACGGTATATCTGCTAATCCACCACCGCCACTAGAATTGAACAATTCCTTGTAACGAAGGGCTAATATTAGGTAGATACTTTCATCAAATAACATTTCCATTACTACTTTACTATTGCCTTCTCCAAATTCGAATTTCAGTTTCTTCCAATTAAAACCTTGAATTTTGGTCGCTTCTAAATAATTATTAAAGTCCTTGAATAATGATGCATAACTTACATTTTTATTCTTTTCTTACCGTTAAATCTACACTCTTTCCTTTATTAAACATTCAGATTAAGTTAACAAGTTAATTAACTATTAATTCAAATTTAAAGCCTTACATCAATTAAAATACAGTTTTTTAACCTCTAGCATGCTTACTATATTTTTTCATCAAATTAATACAGTTACCGCTTATTCCTGTTGCCATTCAGTTATTACTTCTCGTTTTGCACTTAAAAATGATTCCTTTTATTTTGTAGAATAATTAATCCCTAAATCATTTTCTATTATGAAAAAAATTACCCTTATTGCTTCGATGATCACCCTATGTGTCGGTTTTTCATCAACAGCTTTTGCACAAGTAACAGCTTCTGCACCTACTCATGCAACTGTTGTTGCTCCAATTTCCATTGCACTAGACACAGACATGAATTTTGGAAACTTAGCCGTTTCGTCTACTGCTGGTACGGTAATTTTAGCACCTGATAGTGGTCGTACTAAAACACTTGGAGCTACATTACCTGCAACACCAGGCACAGTGACTGCAGCTCAATTTACAGTAGGTGGTGAGGCTGGTTACACTTATATCATTACATTGCCTACTGAGGACTTTACTATTACTAAAGCTACAACTCTTGAAACGATGACTGTAAATGCTTTCAGCAGCACCCCAGATGCAACTACAACTCCTACAATAGGAGGTGGTTCTGAGATTATTCTTGTTGGGGCAACTTTAAACGTTGGCGCAAATCAAGTTGCCGGTTTATATGAAAACGCAACAGGTTTTGATGTGACAGTAAACTATAACTAAGACTGTTAAAAGGGTACTGCCAGTTATGCAGTGCCCTTTTTTTTATTGCTATCCCTTCTTTAAAGGCGGAATGAATGAAGCAAGACCCCATATGAAAGAGAAAACTTTACTGCTGTTGCTATTTTTTTTACCATTTTCCGGCTCCTTAATGGCGCAAGTTCCAGTCTCCATTTTGAAAAATACGGACATGAATTTTGGCACCATATCGGTTTCATCCCGTGCTGGTAGTGTCGTTTTGTCAACTTCCGGGTCAAGAACGTCTTCAGGCGGGATATTCCTGCCGGCCTTTACCGGAACTGTTTCTGCGGCTCAATTTATAGTATCAGGCGAGCCTAATTACACCTATGCAATTACGTTACCTACAGATTTCTTACTTTATGAATCTGGAGTTGGCCCTGCATCCATGATTGTTAATGCTTTTACCAGTATACCTTCTGCCACTGGTTCTTTGACAGCTGGCACAGAAACTGTCTTTGTTGGAGCGACGGTAAATGCCGGAGCCTCCCAAACTGCAGGTTCATATACCAATGCCGCTGGTCTTGAAGTGATAGTGAATTACAACTAGTACTACGAGAAGGCTGTCAGTGTTTCGCACATTTCTTTTTACTCCTTATAAACCATTGCTGTCAATACTAAAATTGAAAGCTAAAATAATCAATGACTCCCCATGAAAGAGAAAGTTTTACTATTGTTACTATTATTTTTATTCTTTAGCTGTCCGGTAATGGCGCAAGGGAATTTGATGATTTTCCCAAAACGCATCAGCTTTGACGGCATCCAAAACAGGATGCAAATTATCAACCTGTCTAATGTCGGGAAAGATACCACCACCTATAAAATGTCGTACAGCCAGATAAAAATGGATGAGGACGGCAAATTTATTTCTATCGAAGAACCGGAACCCAATCAGCGCTTTGCGTCTCCCTATCTTCGGTTTTACCCCCGCACGATTACTCTTGCTCCTAATGCATCGCAAACGGTAAAAATACAGCTGATCAAAACTAATGGACTGGAACAGGGAGAATACCGTTCCCATCTATATTTTCGTGGCGTCCCTAAAAACAAGATTTTAGAGAAAGAAGGGCTCACCCATAAGCCAGAAAACTTAAGCATCAGTATAAAGCCGGTTTTTGGAATTTCGATTGCTAATATCATTACCATCGGAGAAGCCACCACAACCGTAGCGCTATCAAATTTGGCAGTGCAACAGTCCGAAGAGGAAATTATCCTTTCCTTAGATTTTAATCGCAGCGGCAACAACTCCTGCTATGGCGACATACAGATCAACCATATTTCTGCTGCAGGAATCACCACCAGCGCAGCCACTATCAAAGGTTTTGCCGTGTACGCTCCTGGAAATTTGCGCAGAACAAAAATAAAACTCATTGCTACCTCAAATATTGATTACACCAAAGGACAGCTTAAGGTCATTTATTCCACACAAGACAAAGGCGTGAAATATGCTGAAGCTAGCCTGCGTTTATAACATCCAAAAATACATAAGCCATGTATTCCTTACAGATACGTTTATTTGTTTTACCGCCCGTCACAATAGCTCTTCCTGAAACGGATCCCTTAATTGCTGCAGTATGTCTTAATGAAGACGGTCTGTTGAAAGGCAGAATATAATGGGTGAGTGTATCCCTAAAAAACGTATTCCACTCAGCAAGTGGATTTATTACTACGGATTGTTTAGGCAAAAGTCCGCTGCCCTTTTATTTCTATTCATTATCCTATTAGCATGTGTACCTTCTTCTGCCAGCGCACAAGAACCCGCCTGCGATGAAGTACTGCTGACCCTTCAGATGAAATACATGGGTAGTACTGAGCTGCCCTCGATAATCTGTGGCGGGGAAGTGTTTCTTTCGGTACCCGATATTTTTGATTTTTTAAAGATTAAAAATACCACTAATGCCAGTTACAGCAGCATTGAAGGTTTTTTTATCCAACAGAAGAACACTTTCAAAATTGATGAAAACACCAATCAGATAACCTATAAAGATCAGATAATTCTGCTGAACCCGGGCGATTTGTTCCGTACCAATACCAATTTATTCCTGAGATCCGTCTATTTTAATACGGTTTTTGAGCTCGAAAACAACTTCAGTTTTAGTAGTTTGTCCGTTTCGATGTCCTCGAAAATGGAACTTCCGGCCGTCAAGGAAGCGCGTATCGCACAGCTGCGGACCAATATCAACAAAATCAAAAACGAAGTTACTGCAGATACCACCCTAGTCAGGGACACACCCCTGTTTCATTTTGGAACAGCCAACTGGTCTGTGAATGCCAATCAGCAGGCGAATGGCTTCCGTTCTGAAAGACTGCTTTTAAATTTGGGTGGCATGCTAGCCGGAGGGGAATTGACAAGTTCCCTTAATTACGGCAGCAACCAGCCTTTTTTTTAAAAAAACCAACAGTATCGATGGCGTTATGTCAACGACGACAATAAATACATAAACCAGATTACGCTTGGAAAAATAGCGGCACCGTCAACAGCCACTATTTTGCATCCGGTTGTAGGTGGGCAAATCACCAATGCGCCCACCCGAATCAGAAAATCTTTTGGCACCTATACCTTAAGCGACCACACCCAAGCCGATTGGATGGTGGAACTCTATATAAACAATGTTTTGGTCGATTACGTAAAAGCGGATGCTGATGGCTTTTTTTCCTTTAATGTTCCGCTGATGTATGGCCGCACCGAAATTTCGCTACGGTATTACGGCCCCTGGGGTGAAGAACAGGTTTCAGGCAAAAAATTTGTGATTCCTTTTCAATTTCTTCCCAAAAAAGAATTCGAATACGTCCTGAGTTCTGGAATCATACAAGATGGCAAGAACAGTCCTTTTGCTAATGCAAAAGTAAACTACGGTCTTTCTAATTATATCACCTTAGGAGGCGGGATGGAATACGTTTCTTCTTTAAAAAATAATAAAACCATCCCGTTTTTCAATTCGTCGGTGCGTGTATCGTCTCAATTGTTTATTTCAGGAGCCTACTACCCTAAAGTTATGTACAACGGATTACTGAACTATACCGCTGTCAACAACCTCCGGTTGGAGTTGAATTATACAAAGTATGACAAAAAACAACAGGCCGTTCGTTTCAATTATTCCGAAATGCGCAAGGCCACCCTTTCCTACCCCATACATACCGCTCATTTTTCGGGTAATTCCCGATTGTCCGTGCAGCAAAATTTGTTTAACAACCGGAAACATACTACTGCAGAGCTTTTATTGTCCGGGTCGGCCTATGGTTTAAATTTTAATTTTACCACCAATTCCTTTTTTACCGATTCCAATAAACCGTTCCTTTACAGTAATCTGTCCACTTCTCTCCGGCTCCCTAAAGGCTTTGTTTTTATCCCTCAGCTAAGATACGAATACAACGCTGACGGCATCACTTCATTAAGAGCAGAACTAAAAAAACAAGTATTCAAGAAAGGCTTTGTTCAGGCTTCTTTTGATCGTAATTTCAAGATCGGCGGCAGTTACCTGCAAATAGGTTTTCGATATGATTTCGAGACGATAAGAACTGGATTTTCAAACAGTTTTACCAAAAACCAGGCTTCGTTTTCTCAGTCGGCTAGCGGCAGCCTGATTTATGAGCCCACAGCAGATTTTATATATTTTAACAATAAGACAAGTGTAGGAAGGGCAAGCATGAAATTCATTCCTTTTTTAGATATTAACGGCAATGGAAAACGAGATACAAACGAACCTCTAGTAATAGGCTTGCAAATTAAATTGAATGATGGCAGACAGATTAACGCCAAAGACGGAACCACAGTAATTACAGAATTAGAACCATACATAAAAAACCATGTGCAACTCAACACCACCAATATCAATACTATTGCGTGGCGGGTAATCAACAAAACGTTAAATGTCACATTAAACCCCAATCAATTAAAAATAATTGAAATACCTGTTGTTGTGGTAGGAGAAGTTGGAGGAACTGTTAGCATAAATAAGAATGGCAGACTCATTGGAACTGGTGGTTTGAAAATCAATGTTTATGATAGTGACCATATTCTTACCACAACCATTCTTTCAGAACCTGACGGGTATTTTAGTTTCCTGGGGTTAAAATCGGGCAACTATTCAGCAAAAATAGATTCGGTGCAATTACAAAATTTACAAATGAAGGCAGAGCCCGCTAACGCCCCATTTGAAATTGACAACGCAGCGGATGGAGCCATCGTGGACAATGTTGAATTTGTGCTGCATAAAAGAAAAATTGAAAAAGCAGATACTGAAACTATTCCTTTGAATAATCCAAATAAAACAGCTGTTGTTGCAGTTTCTGAAAAAACAGCTGATAAAATACAACATAGTCAACAAGTTGTTTATAGAGTGCAACTGCTGTCATCTACAATACGACTCCCGCTAAACCATTTTTGGTTTAAAAATAAAAAAGAAATAGTTGAATACCAACATCATGGCGTCTACAAATATACTTGGGGCTCAAGCAGCTCACACACCGAGGCAAACAAAATTAAAAACAAGTTACGCTCAGAAGGATATTACGATGCTTTTGTAGTGTGTTTTTATGATAACAAAAGAATCAGTAGCCAAAGAAATTAACAAAAACAACACCGATACTCACTTTACAACCACTACCAAAAAATCATTATTCGAGATCTCTAAACTCAACACTTCAATTGCAGTTATTAATAAACAATAATATGAATACATTAATGGTCTATGGCATAATAATTGGAGAAATAAAAAAAACAAAGAAGTCTAAAAAAAACTCACTCCCACTAATAGTAACCTCACAGAGTATATATTATCACAGATTAAGGGTTCAACGCCCTTATGATAAGCTAGACTTAATCTAATAAATTAAAAAAAACATATCCAACTATTAATTAATGAAGATCAACTAGCATATCTCAACAATCGAATTTATTTAAATTGAAGTAGTGCTTATTCAAAATCAATACAATCACAGTTATATCCGTTAAACATCGATTATACTTGAATAACATTCGACTATTACTTTTGTCTTTAAATAAATCATCTAATTACCGTTTTACAAATTAAACCTTTACCTTACCCCCCTACATTTCACTACTTTTTATTTAAATAAAGCACTGTAATACAAATTTTTACATTTTTTTACTTATCTAATTAACTTCGAATAAGACCCATTAAATCTAGATACGAGCCAATGACCCCTATAAATGCAATAATCATATCCGAACAAAAAGACACTTTAATAATTTTAAAAAAATTTGAAGAAGAAAATTTTATGATTATAAAAATCATTGCTGACGCAACATCGATAACTGATGGAATCAACATAATAAAGTTGACAAAACCAGACGTCATTTTCTTAGATATTACAGTAAAAGATGATACTTTTTTTGAAATGCTCGAACAATTAGACTTTTGCATTCCAAAATTAATATTCATCTCCGACCAAGAACATTTTGCACTAAAAGCATTTAAGTACAATGCAATTGATTTTATCCTAAAACCCATCGATTTTAACACTATTATTTTAGCTGTTTACAAGGCTATCAAAAGAATTGGGATGGAGCGCTCTTATCAAAATCAAAAAATTAATGATATCAACATTTTGAACTCCTTTAATCAAACTAATGAATATTTAGCTGTTTCATCATTAGATAAAGTTGAACTGATCAACATGTCAGAAATAATTTATTGTAAAGCAGATGGAAAATACACTTATTTTATTCTGCTTAATGGAAAAAAAATATTATCTACTAGAAATTTAGGGGAATACAGTAAAATTCTAGATAATAACTACTTTTTTAGAATCCATCATTCTTACATTATTAATCTTCGACATATCGTTAACATTTCAAAGAAAGACGGTTATTTCTGTGAATTTTCAAATGGAACTGTTTTACTAGTGGCCAAAAGACGGCAGGATGATTTTAATAAATTTATAAAGCTTAAAGAATAATAAAAAAACAAACCTATCAGATTTTTGAGTTTATACTTCCAAAAATTATTTTAAAAAGTAATAATACTTATGAAAACTAAAATATTAATTTTAGAACACGACGATACTGATATTGAATTGATTCAACACGAATTGAAAAAGGGTGGGGTCAATTATACACCAAAAATAGTGCGGACAGGAAACGAATATGAAAAGGCACTTCATGATTTCAAACCAGACATCATCCTTTCAAATTATATTCTCCCGTCTTTTGGCGGCATTATCGCATTTGAGTTAAAAGAAAAGCTAGCGCCACAAACGCCTTTTATTTTTGTTACCGAATCCATTGGTGAAGAAAAGGCTATTGAACTTATCAAAAACGGAGTTACCGATCTAGTGTTAAAAGAGAACCTCAGCACCTTAATTGATAAAGTGAACTGCGCACTAACAGCGGCTAAGCAGACCCTATTGAATCAATCCAAAAAAAAACGCACGGAAGAATTATGTAAAGATGAAGCCAAATTTAAGGCTTTGTTTGAAAATAGTATAGATGGAATCCTCCTTACTGTAACTGATGGGCAAATTCTAGCAGCAAACCCTGCAGCCTGTGAAATTTTTCAAAAGACCGAACAAGAAATTATTGATGCCGGAAGATACGGCATTGCAGATAATAGCGACCCTCGGTTAGAACCAATGATAAAAGAACTCCAACGCACAGGAAGGGTAACAGGAGAACTTACACTCATTCATAAAGATGGCACTAAGTTCCCTGCTGAATTAACTTCAGCAGTATATAAAGATAGTAATGGCGAAGAAAGAACGTCCATGATTATACGTGATATAACAAAACACAAACAGGCAGCCGAAAAAATTAGTAACACTACTAATTTTTTACAGCAGGCATTAAATGATCTTAATAAAACCTTAGATTTCTCACTAGATCTGATTCTCTCCTATAATGAAGATGGAAAGATTGTACGTATAAATAAAGCGTCAGAACTTATTTTGGGGTACCAAGCCGAAGAGTTAATAGGCCAAAAATATTTGAATTACATATTTCATGATGATGTTAAAGACGCAATAAATGCAGATATTGACATTAGAAGTGGCATGCAGTTAACTATGTTTGAAAACCGGTTTATACAGAAAAACGGGAGTGTTGTTTCTTTGCTCTGGTCTGCCGTATGGGATGATGAGTCCAAATTGAGCTATTATATCGGCAAAGATACTACTGAGAAAAAAAACTTAGAAAAAGCGTTTGAAATTGAAAGACAGCGGTGCTATGATTTGTATTCGCAGGCTCCTTCATGTATAGGTGTTTTAAAAGGGGCCAATCATGTCTATGAATTGGCAAATGAACTTTATTTACAATTAATCAATAAAAAAAACATCATTGGCAAGACCATAAAAGAAGTATTGCCTGAACTGGAATCACAAGGGATTTTTAAATTTTTAGATATCGTTTATCAAACGGGCGAAACCTTTTCAGCCAATGAAATGCTAGTGAAATTTGATCCACATGGAAACGGAAAACTAGTAGATACCTATTTAAATTTCATTTATCAGGCACATAGAGATACGGACAATAATATTGACGGTATTCTTTTCTTTGTCAATGATGTGACGGAGCAGGTCCTATCAAGAAAAAAAATTGAGGAGAGCCTAATGCGCTATACTTCCCTTATAGAACAAGCAAGTGATGCAATTTCTATTATTGACCCATTCAGTAAAATTATTGAAGTTAATCAGTACGCGTGTGATAAGTTAGGCTATTCCAAAGAAGAGTTTATAGCACTTTCAATTGATGATCTTTTTTTAAAAGAAGACCTTATGGCAAATCCTTTGAAAAAGGATGAATTAAAAAAAGAAAAAATTATCCGAAGCGAACGAAGATTTAAAAGAAAAGACAATACTTTAATTGAGGTGGAATTATCCGCAAAAATAATGGAAGATGGAAACACGATCCTCATTGCTCGTGATATCACCGAACAAAATCAAGCACAGCACGCCCTTAAGGAAAGTGAAAAAAAATACCGCCTTCTCTTTGAAAACAACCCGATGCCAATGTGGGTCATAGATTCAAATACGTTTAGATTCTTAGATGTAAATGAAATGGCAATCCTCCAATATGGATATAGCCGCGAGGAATTCCTTTCCATGACCGCCCTAGACATAAGACCAGAGGAAGATAAAGAGCGTTTCAGACGACAAGCTAATAAATCTTTTGAAAGTAACGGAGCAATTAATAGTGAGCAAATATGGAATCATCGGAAGAAAGACGGAACTATTATAGTAGTTGAAATCGTCGGCCAAGAAATAATATTTGAAGGATCCTCAGCACGACTTATTCTTTCGAGCAACATCAGCGAGCGCAAAATAGCAGAAGACAGTCTTCTACAAAGTGAATCCAGGTTAAAAGAAGCCCAGACAATAGCTCATTTTGGAAGTTGGGAACTTAATCTCAAAACAGGAATATTTCTATGGTCTGATGAAAAATGCTATATATATGGGCTTTCACCCGAAGATAACAAACATTCATATTCCAGCATGTTATCCTTTATCCATCCTGACGATATCAATCAAGTAATGACGACTATATTGAATGAATCACAAGGAACATTGTGCAATATTGTTTTAAATTACAGAATCGTTTTAAAAGACGGGACAATAAAACATATCGCTTCAGAATCTAAGTTTGAATTCGACCAAAACGGAAAACCGATCAAACTATTTGGTATATCAAATGATGTAACCGAAATAAAATTAGCGAAATTACAACTAGAGCAGCAAAATAAAGAACTTGCCTACCAAAACTTTGAAAAAGAATCCCGTGCAAATGAATTATTAATTGCCAATAGAGAACTTGCCTTCCAAAACTCGGAGAAAGAGGACCGTGCAAATGAATTAATAATTACCAATAGAGACCTCATCAAAACAAATATAGAGCTGGATCGTTTTGTCTACAGTGTATCCCACGATTTACGTTCACCTCTTACGTCCATCCTTGGGCTGATTTCTTTTATTGAAGAAGAAAGCGAGGAAGCAGATACTCTTGAACATGCAAACATGATTCGGAACAGTATAAATCGTCTGGATGAATTTATAAAAAAAATTCTTAGCTATTCTCGAAATAACCGCACTGGTCTGGAAATAGAACAGATTCCGTTACAGAAAACTGTTATTGATATTGCACATTCACTTCAAAGTATGAAAGAAGGAAAAGGGATTAATTTTATAATTGATATCGAGGAACAACAGCCATTTCATTCCGATAAACTCCGTTTTAACACCATACTGGTTAATCTTATTTCCAACGCAATAAAATACCACAAAGATGAAAAATCAAACAGATATATAAAAATAGTAGGTCAGTCAGACCATGAAATATTACAAATTACCATAGAAGATAACGGGATTGGGATAGCTCCAGCATATCACTCAAAAATATTCGAGATGTTTTTTCGCCTTTCTGGTACCAAGGATGGATCCGGTATAGGTTTATATATAGTGAAGGATACTCTTGGAGTCCTGCAGGGTACTATAAAAATTCACTCGGAAGAAGGTGTTGGAACAGCTTTTACTATTACTTTAAAAAATTTAAAAAAATGAAAAACGAATTACATCCAAAATTTGAGAGAGTAATGATTATAGATGACAATATTATTGATCTCTATATTGCATCACGAATAATTATTAAAAATAATTTCGGAAAAAATGTGCTGAAATATTCAGCTGCACAAGAAGCCCTAAAGTTTTTGCAGGACAATCATGACAACATTTCTATTCTACCACAGATAATTTTTATAGATATATACATGCCACTTATGTCGGGATTTGAATTTTTGGAAGCCTATGATAAATTACCATCCAATTTAAAGAATTATTGCAAGACATTCATTATTTCATCAACCATCGATGATCTTGACATCGCTCGAGCAACCAGCGATAAAAATGTAGTTCGCTTCCAAGTAAAGCCTATCAATAAGGCATTTCTTGACCGTATTAAATTAGCTAATAGTTGATATTCTTAGTTTAATTCATAATTGGAAAACTCAAATATTTAAATTACAACTTTTGAATAATTTATTTTGGATTTTAAATATCTGGACTTAATAGAAATTATAACTCTCTGAAATCGAAGCAAAACATAAAAATATTATATTTTTCAAGTTGTGAGACAGATAAAAGCCTGGCCTCACCATCAGGCTTTCGTATAAATTCGGGAAAACCCTGATAGTTATCGGGGCAAGCCGAACTCGATTTTATGCTGAACTCGATTCAGTATTATTTCTTTTTTGACTTTGTTAATCCTTTTAAAAGGAGCGAAACCGTAAAACTGATAATGGCTCCTACAATTGCCAGAGTAATAGTTTTTACAACATCTTCAGAAACAATATTGGAGATTACACTCAATAAAGTCCAGGATGCAGTTCCGATTTGTAAGGCATTATTTGATTCCATCTCTAGGTAAATTTTCATTGTCTTTCCGCATTCTATTTAGGAGATCCTCTTCTGATTTCGCATCATCATCAACTGTCATTTGACTCACTGCAGAAAGCACACCTCCAGCACCTGCTAGATAACCCGCAACACTTACAACAACTGTTGGTAAAACCACCGGTGCGGCAATAACACTGCCAATTAGGGCCAATAAGACCAAACCAATACTTCGCAATACCCTGAAAAAATTCGGAGTGGGCGATTTTGTTCTTTCTACTACATTCATAATTTATCTGCTTTTATTTCAGCCCTATCATCCTGCGCGGAGTCGAAAGATTAGATTGAATCCTTATTTTCACTTCTTCGTTCCGTCCCACGGCAGCGTAAACCAATGTCGTGAGCTTTTCTTATGCTATTCGGGAGGCACTGCCCCTTCCCTATTCTAGTGTATATGGTTACGGGAGCGATACAGCCCAAAAGTTCTTTTTTGGCATCATTGGCAGGATGGATTAATATAAAATCTCGTCTTGGAACATTTTGTAAATGTATATGCCATTTGAACTTTGGGCTAAACCGCTTCTGTAAAACGTATTCTCCTTCGGGAATACAAGAAATCCACCTTTGGTTTTGCAACTAAGGCAACTCGATGGTATCACAAACTATAGTGCCGTTCCATTCTAAAGCTCCTTGTGTTCCCTCGGGAAAACAGGTCTTATTTAATACCAAAACCATCTTACAGACCGCTTACTTTTACCAATGCCAATGGATTTTACGCCCCATTTTTCAATGGATACATTCTACCATTTACTTCCTGATAAAACTCCACTCCCAAAGCCAAAAACAAAGGACTTACACTATTTGGAGTCACTGAATTAAAATGATTGATGGCAATTACTGGAGTGGAATGCCATGGCTGGATAGCTGTCTCTAAACTGGAAACAATGAAAGTTTCCTCCTCAAAATTAATTTCGGTTGCCGCAGAAATGATTTTATAATGAGTTGTCTCACTTGGAGTAGCAATCATATTGGCAGGAACAAAAGGATCAACGGAAGCTGAAATTTCACCAATAGCTCTATCAATTGGCCCCACAAATGGAACAAACAAAGTCCTACCTAATTTTCCAGTAATATTGAAATCAAAACCCACAAGCAATTCTACTTCGTAATCAATTACATTACGTGATCCTCTTTCGTTCACTAAATCTGCTTGGATCACTTTGACCATGGATTGGGTCAATCGACTCACCATTCTACTTTCGGCAGAATTGATAAGTAAGGTTCTAAATGCTGTTCTCAACATTATCCCAGTCTTCCCTGCTCTACCGAATTCGGCTCCGTTTTCACGCATTCTCTGGAACGCAGGATCAGTTGCAATTCTTTTCGCAGCGAGTCCTCCTTTTTCACGGGCCAAATGCCCGTCTTTGGTTTTGTAAAAGGTAATATCCCCGATAGTACCTTTAAATTTAATTATGCCGTTCTGTCTTGCTATAATTCCTCAAATTTTAAATTAATAAATGTTTCAAATTCTTACAATGATCTTCCTGTTGCAACATGTATTGATTGATTACTAACAAAGATGAATTGAATTTCAATACGAAATTATAAGTGCTGCTCCATATGACGGACAGCGGTAAAAATGGTAGAAATCGATCTAAATGTCAGTTGGTATTCAGAATAAACCATATACTACAACTATATGCTTTTACATATAAAACACTATGTTTGCTAAAAATCAATGCAAAAGCATATGACGATGATGACATTAGCCAGTTTTGTAAAAGAAAAAAGGAAATGAAGTAAACCTTACCCAAGAAGCTTTTGCGGAACGCGCTGGAGTGGCACTAACTGTTGTTCGTAAAATAGAACAAGGTAAAGAAAACCTGAATCTCGAAAAGGTAAACCAAGTACTAAAAATGTTCGGACGTACCTTGGCAGCAGCCAATACAAGAGAATTATTAAAAACAGACAATCCTACACAATAAACAATAAGTTCCAATCATTTTTTTTTGATTAATTTTACTCCACTACAGTCTGACAAATAGAATTTTAGAATCAACCAAAGCCTGATCAAAGTAATAGATAAAGTATGAGAACAGAAACCAAAAGATTATGCATCTACCCGAAAGACATACAGCGCATAACTGGGAAGAGTTATCGTCAAAGCATAGACTGTTGCAAAACATCAGAAAGGAGCTTAATAAGCTCCAAAACGAATTTGTGTCAGTAGAGGAATTCTTCCAATACACCAGTCTAAAAATGGAACAGGTCGAACTTTTGATAATTGTTTAGAAATTATTTTTTAAGCTATCAAATTTTGAACGGTCAGCTATTCAAATAGTCCACTTAACCCGTTCATTTTTAGCGCCATTTTTTGTTGTTTTCTTGCATCGTTCTCGATAAAAAAGTAGTTTTATAAAGCATTTTTTAATAAAATATAGAAACGTTGCTGTAAGACATCGTAAAGTCTTCTTTTAGCATCTTTTCGCTGCAGCACTAATTTTACATAGAATTAAATATCATTTAAGAAAAATTGACTACCATTTTCATTTTTCCCTATAATTTGACGGGGGCTTTCTACCATAGTACATCACTGCTTTTATATCTCTCCTATTTTTATTTGACTACTTAAAAAGCAAATTTTAAGGCTAGAAACCACTAGTGCCAGCTTAATATTGTGGTAAAACTTCCTACTAAATGTTGAAAAAGGTCTACTTTGAGAGCTTACTTAGCTAAGAATATAATAGCACAGGAGTAAGTACTATCTTTATTAAGGAGTAGGCTATCAAGATGTCTACAATAGGCAAAATAAGGACTCTCAAATCAGCCCTACCCCCTTTATAGTATATAATATGATTCCGAATTTATCTTTAGGGCGCCTTTATATTTGCGGGCATCAGTTTGTCCAATTGCCGTTCTAGTCCCTTCCTTACAGACAGATGCGCCACGGCCAGGTAAAATGCAATGCACCGATACATTATCAAATATTGGCCCCAAGTGTGCAAAACGGCACTCATACCAATTTGGAATTCTTTCTTTCTTTCTTTCTTTCTTTCTTTCTTTCTTTCTTTCTTTCTTTCTTTCTTTCTTTCTTTCTTTCTTTCTTTCTGCCAAAACTGCTTAAAGTAGCCCAAGCCGACTCAAAAAAGATATCATAAACCGCTAATTATATAATATTAAAAACAATTGTATAACATTCTCTATGTAAAGTTTTGTATCTTTAAAGTAATGGTAAAGAACCGTTGTCTATCAAAAGTGAAGAAATTTAACGACCGCTTACTAGAAGTAAAGCAGAGCTATAAAACATTTTAAATTTACGTAACTTGAATGAGTATAATCATAAAAGAAAAATAATGAAAACTAAAATGCAATTAGAACAAAGCATCATAAAGATTACTACTACAATTAAACAAGAATATCCAGAGCTATCAAAATTTATTATTGAAATGCCCGATAACAATTCGGAGAGTGAGGAAGTAACCATCAAAAGCCTTGAAGAGTACTATGATTCTTTAGAAGATCTTCTGAATAAATATGCAAAAACGCATAATGAAACGGAAATCAAAGAAATTCCTAAAACACCTGAATATGCAGACTTACAAATCTATCCGCCTTCTGAAGATATTTATCAACAATTAAAGGAAGAAAAGGATTTGAATCCAGAAGATATTACAAAAAAGAAAGCACCAAACGAAAAGGAACGAACTTGGAACGAAAAGGACTTTAAACATGTAAAAACAGGTGCTGATTTAGATGTTCCAGGTTCAGAGCTAGACGACCAACAAGAAAATGTGGGAAGCGAAGACGAAGAAAACAATTATTACAGTCTCGGCGGAGACAACCATAATGATTTAGACGAAGACAAAGAATAATATATAAAATAAAACAATTATGAAAATTCAATTCAACACAGACAAAACAATCTCTGGTGACGAAAATCAAGAAGACTATTTTACGTCCTTGATCGCCGAAAAGCTAAACCGATTCCAATCCCATATCACCCGAATAGAAGTGCATTTATCAGACGAAAATGGGAAAAAAGAAGGATATAATGATATACAATGTATACTAGAAGCTAGAATAGAAGGCAGAGATCCAATAGCGGTTACCTGTGACGCCGATACTGCCAAAAATGCTGTGTCAGGTGCCATAGATAAACTAAAAACATCTCTAGAGACCATTCTTGGAAGGATACAAAATCATGAAAGATAAAATTAGGTGAACACATATAGGAAATAGAGCACTCGATTGAAAAGAATTGGCGAACTTTCTAGCGAGAGCTTTGCTATGTAAAAACTGTAATTTATATAAAAAGAAAAAATGAACTATGAATATTTACGACTCATAGTGTTAGGATTAGCGTAAATTCTTTGAAGTACATTTTAGCACTAGACAATTCTGCTAAACGTATCCTCCTTATTGATCATTATGCACTAGCAATTTTTAGTGCTTATTTAAGCTTATCCCATCCTAACTAAAAATAACAGCAAAGGATTTATCAAAGAGCTGTTTGTAAAGTACGAGAGTATCCTCACGATTTTGCGTGAACGCATAAAATCGATTGTGAATCAGTTCCCTTATTTAGGCACGAGTAACTCTATAAAAGTCCCTCTAAAAAAAACGGAAAAATGGTCTGCTTTTTAAATTCGTAGTTAAAAGAATAATAACTGAATGAATCACAACGATTACCACTGCAATCCTATGCCCCTTTTATAAGATGCAAAGAATTACTTCTATGGATTCTAATAATCCTATATGAATTTCTTAAAAAAAACAGGTAAAAAAAGAAATACCATTAGACACTCTAAGTAACCATTTTGTATCCCTCATCATTCATCCAAAAAACTAGAGGTTGCGATGCACACACCTTCTCAAGGTGTCAAACTGTCTAAAAACCTAAATCAAGTCTCTAAGAGTTGCATATTTGATATTTTCTTTAAGAAGGGTGTCCGAAAATAAAAAATAAATAAACAGGTTTTTAGAAGAACTGAAGTCGGCAATAAGTGTAAAAAAAGGTACAAAGCAACAGATTAATGAAAAATTATACCGTGAGTCTCAAATAAGAATAAAAAAAAAGCACAGCGACCGTGTTAAAAAAATAGATTAAACAGTTTATAAAAATGAGTAATTCAAAAAAAAAAATCAGTTTATGGTCGGCAGTTGGAATTGGCATTGGAACCATGATTGGTGCGGGAACATTTGCCCTTATGGGACAGGCCAGAGCAATTGCAGGAAAAGCGGTTTACATCTCATTCATTTCAAGAGGCCTTGAAGCTGCAATTAGTGGGTACTCCTTAGTAAATTTACAAGTCCCTCTAAATTAGAGACTATTAAAGCTAAATCCTATTTATTTAAAGGAATCTGAACAAGCAAATAAGACGGATATTAATTTTATAAAGAGGAATAACATTGAAAAGGAAAGCATCACCTTTAGTCAATCACGGAATATAAAAAACTAATCCAAAGAATGTATTTAATTCATAGTATCTAAAAATTATATCGGAAATCCTCTCCAATTCCCTGCTCTTTTGTTTCTTTTTGCTGTCTTTAATCTAACAAGGAAACCATTGGAACCATAGCCTTTCGGGAGTGAACTCTTTCGAAAACGATTACCACGCCAAATTAGTATGTGGCACTACTGAGGGAAATCAGCAGACACCTAAAAAGCTTGATACAACTATTTCATTCGAAACAATTCTTTTAAATGCACCTATCGAACAACAACAACTAAAAAAAAACCTTACCAGACAATACTTTACCTCAATTATTCTATCTTTAGATTCAAAATATATACCTGCTTGAAAGAAAAACTCAAACAACTAGAATTATTTCTAAAAAGTTCCAGCTTTGACCGAGGAATTCGGATTGGATTTGGGATTGCTGTACCCCTAGCAGTGCTGTATCTTTTAGGGTATTTTGAATATGCTCCAGCTGTTGTTGTCGGTGCTTTTTTAAATGCGCCAGGCGACATTCCGGGCAGCACCAAACGTAAAGTCAATGCCATTTTAGTCAGTATTGGATTAACGATGGTTATTACAGCTATAATCCTATTTTCAAAACCTTTCCTACCCCTTTTATTGTTGGCAATTACAGTCATTACGTTTGTTGTGTCGCTGCTTTCGGTTTATGGTTTTAGAGCGTCTTTAGTATCCTTTTCTGGCTTGTTGGCAATGATAATAGCAATTGCCATTCAAAAAGAAACAGCGTATGATATTTTAGTTCAAGTTGCCTTAATGGGAGTTGGAGGTCTTTGGTATTTGGTTGTATCCTTTGTTTTTCAAAAACTTGCGCCTATAAAAGATCAGAATCAGCTATTGTCAGATACGCTTCTCCTTATTGGTGAATACCTAAAAATACGAGCCAAATTATTAACAAAGAAAACCAAGCGTGACGAACACCTTAAACAAAGCTTCGCCCTGCAACATCAAATCAACGAAAAGCAGGAAACACTTCGAGAAACACTGCTTACCATACGCAAACGTTCTGGACGTTCGCATTATGAAGAAAAGCAACTATTAATCTTACTCTCTTCTATTAATATCTTCGAATTGATAGAAGCAAAACATTTGGATTATAAAATGATCGATACTATTTTTGGCAAGCGTAAAGAATTTCTGAATGCTTCAAAAAATCTGAGCAATATCATGGGCAACCACCTCATCCGTTTGTCTGAATTATTGATTCAAAATGATAAAATACCAAATAAAGATATTCTATTAAGTGCATTAGCAGAAGCCAACGAATCTATCAAAAATTACGTCGATACCGTCAAATTGCCTGAAGCGCGTGAAGGTGCTTTAGTGTTGAGAAATCTATACGATTACCAAGAGCAACTGCTACAAGAAATCAGAGTTATTAGACGTGTAATGGCCAATGTCAAAGAGGCTTCCAAAGTATCCCTAAAAAGACAAGATTCGAGTCAGTTTTTAACGCTCCAGGAATACAGACTGAATGTCCTTGTTCAAAATTTCAGTTTGGATTCCATTATGTTTAGACATTCATTGCGCCTAACCATTGCCATAGTATTTGCCTATCTGTTAGGCTTTCTTTTTGACATCCAAAACACCTATTGGATTTTGCTGACCGTCATTGTTATTATGCGACCTAGCTATGGTCTAACCAAAGAGCGATCGAAAGATCGTATCATCGGCACACTCATTGGTGCGGCTATTGCTGTTGGAATTGTGCTGCTTACTCAAAATGTAGTGGTTTATGCCGTATTGGCATTTGTTTCATTGGTATTCGCATTTGCATTGATTCAGCAGAATTATAAGTTTGCCGCCGCATTGATCACCATTAGTATCATCTTTGTGTATTCCTTCATCAATCCTAATGCCTTTGAAGTGATTCAGTACCGCGTCATCGACACTATCATTGGAGCCACTATCGCTGTCGTTGCCAATTATATACTTTTGCCAAGTTGGGAAGCCAATAATCTAAAACAGGTACTTCTGAACGCTTTAAAAATGAACAAAGAATATCTTTTAGCAACACAAGAGTTGTATCAATATCCTTCTAAACACAAACTCTCCTATAGTTTAGCAAGGAAAGAAGCATTTCTTGCCATCAGTAATTTAAATACTGCCTTCCAGCGATTGACCCAAGACCCAAAATCGAAACAGAAAGAATTTCAACTCATTTATGAAATTGTGACGCTTAACCAGACGATGGTTTCTGCCATTGCGTCCATCGGTAATTTTATCAGTAATCATCAAACCACTCCTGCTTCTATAGAATTTAATATACTCATCAAAAAGATTTCCAATACCCTACAAATGTCGTTCGATAGTTTAGATGATACGCAAATAGAGAAAAAAGTCGCTAAAGAAACTGCTGAAGATGCAGAGGAAAAGTTGTTGGGTAAATACCAGCAATTATCAAATTTGCGGGATGAAAATATCAGACTAGGCCACACCGAATTAGATACAGAAACGCTTCATGGCCTTCAGGAAGCTTATTTGATTGCCAATCACATGACCTGGTTAAAATCCCTTTCAGAAAACCTACAAAAGGCAACGGAACGTTATCGTTCAGCTATTGTAGAGGACCAGTAGCAATTTTATTGGGTTTTAGTCAATAACCCCCAAAGTGATTTTGAGTACTACCACAGCACTTCCTCACGAACTGAATTTGGCACTTGTCAATATCATCTTTTATCTACTTTAGTACCATATTCCGTCCTCACCCTATTTGATAACTTAAATTGCCTAAAGACGAAAAAATAAATAACTCATTAATTATTAAGTAGTTATCTATTGTAACTGCCGCTTTCTACTATTTGGTTTATCCTATTCCGGAATTCGAACTTCCTTTTAATTGAATATGAATTGTTTTTTCTTTACAGTTAACCTCTTCATTGCCTCCATTAAGGTTGCCTCTTTTGTTTTCTGACAAACCCAATTCATTTTAGAATCAATTCGACACAACCGCCAATAAGATAGCAACGTAATGACAAACAGCAGCTGCGAGCACAAAAAAATGCCAGACAGCATGGTTGTAAGGATATTTCTTCCATAAGTAAAAAACAACACCCATAAGGTAAAGTGCGGCTCCAATTAGAATCATTGTGAGGATATTAGAAGGAATACTCTCAAAGAATGTCCGTCCGCCAACAACCATAATACAGCCCATTCCTATGTAAATTAGCGTTGAAAAAACCTTCCACTTTCCTATAAAAAAAATCTTGTAGATTATTCCTAATACTGTGAGGCTCCATAAAACCGATAGCAAGGTTATACCAAAAGAATTAGGCATATACATAAGTAAAAACGGAGTGTAAGTACCCGCTATCAAGAAATAAATACTGATGTGATCAAGAATTTCAAGTGTGCGTTTTGCCTGAGCATGCTGGATTCCGTGGTAGAGTGTAGAAAAAGTAAAAAGTTGTAAAAAACAAAAGCCATATATAGCCGCGCCAATAATGCCAGAAGTGTTATCACTTTTAATGGCAAACGCTATTAGGATAGGAATACTTACAATACCAAAAATAATTCCAAAACCATGTACGATACTGTTTACGAGTTCTTGCCTAATTTGTATATTTGAATTCTGAGTTCGCATAAAATTGATTTGATAAGGGGTATTGTTCTAATCCTTTTTTGTAAAATTACTCAAATCTATTCCTAACTTAGTTCTATTGGCTATATAATTTACCATTTTATTACTATCTATTTTACTTCCACGAGGTCCTCATCTTGCGACAGCTTCTAAGAAAATCTTGCATATAGTACGTCTATAGGTATGTTGTTTTTAAAAACGAATACATCTCTCTATTGAAAAACCTAAAATGACCAAAGTCATAGTAAAAAAATTTCATCACTGGATCAATACGGTTCATTCTCTTAACACTATCGCCTTGACTCTTGAATTAGAAAAAAACTGGAGTAATTAAAATTTATAATAATATAGGTATACGCATCTGAACTTTAGTCGTAGACCTGTTCTTTTTTAGACAAGAAATAGCAAGAAAGTTAATGGAATACAATTTGATTCTATTTTTTTGTTGTTGAAACTAGATTGGAAAATAAACCAGCAAATACCAAAATTTATTATCAAGTGAAGAGAGTCTCCACTCACAAACAGATTGCTAGAAATGAGAAAAGCATAAACCATTTTCACAAGTAACCCTGCGTCGTATTCATTTTTATCGCCCCCAATTTTCTTGTTATGGTAATTATGTAACTATTCCCCGTAATTGTGTAATAGCATTAACAGATTTAGTTTGTATCTTCACTAAAATCGCATTAAAGTCATACATGAAAATTGTAGCGTATCCATTTAGAGCAATCAAATTGATGTATTCTTTTGGAAATGATTTCAAAACGGTTGCGGAATATTTCCGCAGACTATGTAATTAAATACGAGTCAATATTTCCATACAAACAGTTAATCCAAACACAAACAAGACAGTGAAGTCATTCGAAGAAATGACAGAGAAAACAGTTGATGCTAAAGTGGCGAAATCCCATCTAGCTTATGCCAACTGGAAAGAAACGAACTACCAGCAACGGGCTTATTTGCTAAGTAAAGTAGCTAAACTCATGCGAATCAATAAATCTGAACTTGCAAAAACTATCACCTTAGAAATGGGTAAACTCTTTTCCGAAGCGGAAGGAGAAATCGACTTGAGTGCTGATATGATTGATTACTATGCCGATAACGAAGAAGGTTTTCTTGCCGATAAAGTACTTGATCTTGAATATGGAGAAGCAATAATTCGAAATAGTCCAATTGGTGTATTGCTAGGTGTGATGCCTTGGAATTCCCCTTATTATCAAGTAGCTCTCTTTACGGCTCCCAATATTATGGTGGGCAATACCATACTGCTTAAGCATCCCTCCATAGTTCCTCAATGTGCTGCTGCTATTGAATTAGATAAAACTGAAGTTAAATTGTTACCTGAAGCGGTAACTTATAGCACGATTTGTAAAAAAACTACTATAGAGCACATTAAAATCCATTTTAGACACACCGTTAACTTCACAAAATCAGCATATTAGCAATTAATATTAGAATAATCGTTATATTTGATAAGGATAATAAAATGCCATTTTTCAGACCCATTTACTACTGTCAGTCTGGAACGGTCCCAATTTATCAGACTTACTTACAAGTTATAGTCAATAGTAATACGAGAGCAGCATTCAATTTGGTAACCTAATATTAAATATGTAACTCCATTGCTACTAAATAGATAGTAAGTATAATTTAGATAGTTTGTATATTTTTCTCTCTATCCTCAAAGAAAGAAAATGAATTAACCTCATGAAAATAAAACAATGTAAATAATTATTTAATAACTAATAAATCAAAACTATATGAATTTACTTACTAAAGACATGATGCCAGAATTATTAAGTGTCAATGAAGGAACCTGCATATCATTATATATGCCAACGCATCGTACTCACCCTGACAATCTTGGGGATCCGATACTATTTAAAAACCTTTTAAAAAAGTTAAAACAATCCCTACTCCAAAAACATTCAGAGTCAGAAGTTACAACACTCCTGGAGCCATTTGTAGCGCTTGAAAGTAATAAAGAATTTTGGAGACATACGTTAGAGGGACTGGCTGTGCTTGGTACAGTTGATATGTTCAAAACCATAAGCTTACCAGTATCAATAGAAGAATTAACCGTTGTTGCTAATAGCTTTCATACAAAACCGCTGCGCAGATATTTACAGTCAGTGGAGCGTTACAATGTGTTAGGTTTAAACCTACATGATTATCAAATTTATGAAGGAAATAGGCATTCACTCACAGAACTGGAGCTTCCCTCAGACATTCCAAAAAATATAAATGAAGCATTGGGCTATGATTTAACCGATAAGCATACCACTGTTGCATCTTATGGTGGTGTAGGGAATCAAACCAGTGACATGCATCACGGCCAAGGTGGAAAATCAGATGAAGCGGATATCGATACCGAAAAGTTTTTTCGCTTTGTCGCAAAAACGATTAATGACAACTATTCCAGTGCTTCTGGTTTGCCACTTATACTGGCTGCATTACCAGAGCACCAGAATCTTTTTCATAAGGTAAGCAACAATCTCTCACTACTTCCAAACGGAATTAATGTAAATCCAAAGTCTATAGAACTCGATGAGCTGGTGAAAGGTGCCTGGGGAGTTATGGAGCCCTATTATAATAACACCATCGACAAAATTTGTGATGACTACCACCAAGCAAAATCACAAGGTACAGGAAGTGATAATATAAGCGAAGTAGCTACGGCAGCAGCAGCAGGCAAAGTAGATACCCTATTGATTGAAGCCGCACTCCAAATTCCGGGCATGATAATAAACGACGCAGGCAGTATTGAAAAAGGCGATTTAGCTAATCCTGAAGTGGATGATTTACTGGATGACTTGGGCGAACTGGTAACAAAAATGGGCGGCAAAGTGATGATTATTCCACATGAAAAAATGCCTACAAAAACAGGGATTGCCGGTCTGTTTCGTTATTAAAAATCAAGCAAATAATGATAATTCAAACAACTAAAAAATACTAGAAATGAAAATCTTACTAAATACAGATTATAATATATCAGGAAGTGAAGAAATGAGAGAAACTTTGAAAGCTGTAATAAAAGATGCTTTCAATAGGTTCAGTGAACATATTACTAGATTAGAAGTAAAATTCAGAGATGAAAGCAGCTATCAATATAGTAAAAATGATAGAAGAAGTGTACGAGAAGCGCGCCTAAAAGGGATGCAACCTTTAGCCATTACAAGCCATAAAGCCCCTTTTAATGGCTACATGTCATAGAGATACCGCTGAAAACGTTTTGGATGAAGAACATAGACAAAATGAAGACGGATCTTGACACTGTAATGTGTCGCTTACGAAATTAGTGACATTAGCATAAAATTTTCGCCAGAAGTTTAAGCGAAAAAGTAATTACAAAACGACCGTAAAAACTAAAAAAAGAGGTTGACCTATAAAACTAAACAAGGACAAACTCATAGACCTTTGCTCATTTGTACAAAATGACAATTCAGTAAAATAGTTTTTTGTCGTCGAATCAAGCAACCCCTTTTTGAAAAATAGGGTCATAAATTATTTGAAGTTTTTTTCAAAACAAGCTTACAACTTTAAACTAAAAAGTCAAATTATACTAATTAAAAACAGGAACAAATGAAACAAGGAAAAGAAGATTTCAAATTTGTAAAAGAAGAGAAGGATAAAACACGAAACTATATTTTTAAAAAAGATAAATTGACAAAAACTACCGTCTATATTCTTGCAACTGTAATAGTTGTTTGCTTCATAGCATTCATTATAATTACTATCGATTTATTTTAATAAAATGATACTAAAAATCTCTAAATAACACAAAAGTCAGATAATGAGAAACTCAGTACAATAAAAGATATTGATAAAGGTTCAAAAAAATCTGTATGAAAAGAAACTATAAATCGATAAAAAAAATTGAAAAACATAACAGTTCTCCTAAGTATTACTTAGAAAAGCCAAATTATTAAAAAAAATATTATGAAAACGAATAGACTTTCAGATAAGCTTACAACCGCATTAAATGAGCAAATGACTAAAGAAGCACATGCTTCCCAAATATACTTATCATATGGTGCATGGGCAGATAACAATGGATTCGGCGGCATCGCAAATTTTCTTTTCCGACATGCAGCAGAGGAACGAAACCATATGATGAAAATACTGGAATACATATTAAACAGAGGTGCAAAGGCCATAGTTACTGCAATTCCTGCACCTACAACCGATCCCGTCAGTGTAAATAATTGTTTTGAAAAAGTATTTGAGCATGAAGTGGATAATACAAAATCCATTTATAAAGTGGTGAAAATAGCACTCGATGAAGAAGATTGGGCTTCATGGAATTTCTTACAATGGTTCGTGAAAGAACAAATTGAAGAAGAAAATCTTGCAAGCCTTTTACTGGATAAAATTAAAATTGTAGGCGGTGAAAAAGCAAACGGTGATGCACTATACCTATTAGATAAAGATTTAGAAAAAAGGTCAGGTGAGATAAGTTTGGCTCAAGATGCTACCACTACTAATCCCTAAGAAACATTCTATAGGATTAGTTAAAGGCTTGGGTTTTCTATTGATAATTTGAATCAATGTTCGAATGAAACCTGCTTAATTGTAGTAATGAACCAAATAATTAAAGCAATATAAAATAATAATATGAAACGAAGTATAAACAGTTTATTAGGCTACACCATTAAAGGAACTGATGGTGAAATTGGAAAAGTAGAAGAGTTCTATTTTGATGATCAGACCTCAACTATACGGTATCTGGTGGTAAAAACGGGAGGATGGCTTTCCGAAAAAAAAGTTTTGATTTCGCCCGAAGCATTTCAAAAACTGGATTGCGAATCAAAAACACTATCTGTAAATCTTACGCAGGAAAAAATAAAAAACAGTCCCGATATTAAAACAGACAAACCTGTTTCAGAACAACAGGAAGACTTGATTCGTGGATACTACTCTTGGCCCGGCTATTACGGAAACAGAATGTATGGACACATGGGCTTAGGCATGTGGGGATATCCGTTAGTTGAAGTAAGAGAAACAGAAAAGGAAATGATACAAAGGAAAACGGAAAAGCATACTAATGACAAACCGCATCTACGAAGCACACAAGAAGTTACAGGGTATGATATTCATGCAACGGACGGCGACATAGGCGAAGTCGAAGATTTTATAATTGATGACGTAAGCTGGAAAATCTATTTTCTTATTGTGGAAACCGGCAACTGGTTTTCGGGAAAAAAAGTGATTATTTCTCCACGTTGGATTAAAGATGTAAAATGGCAGGAGCAGACAGTTACTATTAATCACTCAAAGGAAGAAGTGAAAAACAGTCCCGAATATGATTCTTCGCAACCGATAAATGATTCATATGAGCATTCACTCAATGAGTATTACGAAAAATAAAATAATAATTATGGAAATTTTACAAGAAGCAGAAGTATTTGAAAAAGCCAAAATGAGTCATATGTCTAATAGTGATAGAGTGACAGCTTCAAGAGAAGCAAAACGACTTGTATTAGCAATCAACAAAATTTATAAGAAGACAAAAGAAGCAACCTTAATGGATGTAATGAAGCGGTTAACCATTAAGAAAAAAAGAATAGATCTTCGATTGAAAGGAAGACCTAATTCTTGAGTATACTGCTAACCCTTAATAAACAAAAACCATGGAAAATCATATTGTAAAAATAATTTCAGTGGAACTGGTAACGCATGATGTAAAGCGATTTACAATTCAAAAGCCAGAAGGTTTCAAATTCATACCGGGACAGGCAACCGAAGTGTCCGTCAATACTCCTGCACTTAAAAATGAAAAGCGACCTTTTACATTTACAAGTTTAAATGATAATAAACATCTGGAATTTACAATTAAAATTTATGATAGTCACAACGGAGTTACAAAAGAATTAGGGAAATTAAAGCAGGGTGACGAACTTATCATCCGTGATGTCTGGGGCGCAATTGAATATAAAGGCGAAGGCGTATTCATTGCTGGTGGTGCTGGTGTTACACCATTCATTGCAATTCTGCGGCAGTTACAAGCGGATGACAAAATTGCTAACAACAAACTAATTTTTACCAATAAAACCGAAAAAGATATAATTCTGAAAAAAGAATTTAATGAAATGCTCGGCAAGAATTTCATCAACACGCTCACTAATGAAAAAAAAGAGGGGTACGAAAATGACAGGATTGACTATACTTTTCTAAAAGAAAAAATAGACAACTTTAAACAGCACTTCTATGTTTGTGGTCCACCACAATTTGTAACCGCCATTTCAGAAGCACTCACCCAATTAGGAGCGAAAACTGATACCGTAATTTTTGAAAAATAATCTGTGAGATTTGTTAAAACTGCTTTAACGATTTGCTTGTTCTTTTCTCGAATTTAGAATTATAAAAAAATTTCCTTAAAATTATATTGCGCAAGATACAAACGCATCCGATAGCAATAAATCATGAAAAAAACATAAAAATGACACTAACTCAAAACCTATTTCGTCTCGTACTAGCGCTACTTTTTGTTTTATTTTTTTCTGGAAATATTGGTTAATATCTCGATAGAAAAGATGCTTTTGGTGCTTTAGATTCCGATAAGGCACGATTAATCTGGGTTTTCTTTCGAACGGTTCTAATAGCTTGGATCCTTTGCCATCAAACGTCTAGCAATCATAGAGAGATTTCACAATATAAAAAAAACACTATTAGATCTAATTGAAAAGATAAAGATTAGATAAACAGTACCGTTGATATTTGGGAACAGCTTGTCAATAATTAGCTAAATAAAGATGTTAAGTTAGCTAATCGATAGTTTTTTACAAAACTAAAAGGCTAGATAATAAAAGATAATTAACAATAAAATATAATTGATATGAAAGCATTACAAATAGTAAAATACGGTGAAATTAAAGACAGTATATCCATCAATGAGATCGAAAAACCTTCTTTAAAACCAAATGATATTTTAGTTGAAGTTAAAGCAGCTTCGTTAAATCCCATTGATTACAAAATGGTGGAAGGTAAACTGAAGGATATGATTTCTTTAAACTTACCCAGTACAATAGGTTTTGACGTAAGTGGTGTGGTGGTCGAAAAAGGTTCAGATGTAAAAAATTTCGAAATAGGAGATGAAGTATATTCCAGAGTGCCACAAGAACAAATGGGTACAGTAGCAGAATTTGTAAGTGTCAATAGTGACCTAGTTGCTAAAAAACCCAAAAATAGTTCTTTCGAAGAAGCAGCTGGATTGCCATTAACAGGACTTACAGCAATACAAGCCTTGGAGAGTGTTGGCATTAAAGAGAACGATAGAATTCTTATTCATGCAGGGTCTGGTGGTGTAGGTAGCTTTGCAATTCAGTATGCTAAAGCTAAAGGAGCTATCGTATATACGACTACCAGCAGCAAAAATGTAGACTGGGTCAAAGCTTTGGGTGCTGACCGAGTAATTGATTATAAAACGGAGGATTATAAAGAGGTTGCAAACAATTTGGATATTGTTTTTGACACTTTAGGGAATGACTACACCTTTGATGCTTTTGAAATCATTAAAGAAGGTGGAAAAGTGACCACAATAACAGGACCTCCTGACGAAGAAACTGCAAAGCAAATGGGTATGACTGATTATAAATTACCCGAACAATTATCCAAACTGATCATTGAGAAATCAGCAGTTTATAAACTAACCTGGATGCAGCCTAATGGTGAGCAGCTGAATGCCATAACAAAAATGGTTGAAAATGGGGATATTAAGCCAATAGTGGATCTGATTTATCCCTTTGATGATGCAATAGACGCCTATGAATACCTAGCTACCGGTAGAGCACAAGGAAAAGTAATTATAAGCTTATCCTAAATAGTTTAAAGTCCGAGCTCACACTTAAACTATTTGTTGCGAAATAAAATAAATGCTTAACAGGCATAACGGATATTCAAAGCTACTCGAGGCAACATGAAAGTAAAACTGTAACAAATAATTAAAAACATAAAACAATGAATATTACAAAAGTAACATTAGCGGGCAGCGGCGTTTTAGGATCACAGATTGCATTTCAAACCGCTTTTCACGGATACGCTGTAATGGTTTATGATATTAGTGATGATATTTTAGAAAAATCAAAAACTACTTTTAAGAAATTGGGAGATTCTTACAAGGATGATTTGAATGCCTCACAAAAACAGATCGATGAGACAATGGACCGATTGAGTTTTTCTTCAGATTTGGCAAAAGCTGTAGCCAATGCTGATCTGGTTATAGAATCCGTACCTGAAGATCCTTCAATTAAAAAAGATTTTTATAAAAAGCTAGCAGCTGTAGCTCCCGAAAAAACCATTTTCGCTAGTAATTCTTCTACAATGCTGCCTAGCCAGTTTGCCGAATCAACAGGTAGACCAGCTCAATTTGCAGCGCTGCATTTTGCCAACGAGATATGGAAACATAACACAGCTGAAATTATGGGACATCCCGGGACGGATGCGGACGTATTTGACACCCTTGTTGCGTTTGCCAAATCTATCGGAATGGTAGCTCTGCCATTAAAAAAAGAACAACCAGGCTATATCGTCAACTCACTGCTTGTTCCCTTATTAAGTGCAGGGCTAGACCTATTGGTAAGAGGTGTTGCAGATGTTGATACGATCGATAAAACATGGATGGTGGCAACAGGAGCTCCCACGGGACCTTTTGCGATTTTAGATGTCGTTGGAATTACCACCGCATATAATATCAATAAAATGGAGGCTGAAAAAACAGGGGACTCAGATAAACAAAAGGTAGTTGTGTACCTAAAAGAGCATTTCATTGATAAAGGAAAATTGGGTGTTGCTACCGGCGAAGGTTTTTATACCTATCCGAATCCTTCGTTCAAAGACGCTGACTTTTTAAAGTAAGATAATGGCTTTATTAGAAGATTTGAAGTAGCGGAAGACTAAAAGCTTTACTAATAAGGAAAAATCATATTAAAATCAAAAAAAATGGAAAAAATAACATCAAAATTCGATAAAGTATTAAATGCATCTCCATTCCCAGGAAATGTAGAACACGATCCAGATGCAAGCAAGGAAGTAGTAAGAAATTCTAAAGATCAACCAATGCCTTTTGCTGATCTTACAGGAAACTACCAACGTAATAAAGGTATTCCTCCTAAATCTTTTAAAGACAGTAAAGTTTATATTGTGGGAACTGGTATCGCTGGTCTATCTGCTGCATATTACTTTATACGAGATGGTCACATCCCAGGTGAAAACATTGTTTTTCTTGACAAACTCTCCGTAGAAGGTGGCTCTCTTGATGGCGCTGGAAATGCTAAAGACGGCTACCTTGTTAGAGGTGGTAGAGAAATGGAAATGACTTATGAGAACCTGTGGGATATTTTACAGGATATTCCTGCTATAGAAATGCCTTCACCTTATAGTGTTTTAGATGAATTTCGTTTACTAAATGATAATGATCCTAATTATTCAAAAGCTAGATTAATTCATAATAATGGAGAAATAAAAGATTTTAGCAAATTTGGCTTAGACAAATTAGATCAATTAGCAGTTGTAAAGCTTTTATTAAAAAAGAAGGAAGACTTAGATGATGTGACCGTTGAAGATTATTTTAGTAGCTCCTTTTTGAAAAGTAATTTTTGGACTTTCTTTCGTACCATGTTTGCTTTTGAAAACTGGCATAGTGTCCTAGAATGTAAATTATATCTACACCGCTTTTTACATCTTACCGATGGATTTAAAGATCTTTCCTGCTTGGTATTTCCAAAATACAATCAGTACGATTCCTTCGTAAAACCTTTAATAGAGCATCTAAAATCTAAAGGCATTAAAATTCAGTTTGACACCTTGGTTAAAGATCTAGATATGCAGATCAATACAGAAGGTAAAGTTGTTAAAGGCATAATTACCCAACAAAAAGATAAAGAAGTAACAATTCCAGTAACTGAAAACGACTATGTAATTGTTACTACAGCGTCCATGACAGAAGATACCTCTTATGGAGATAACACGAATGCTCCTATTAAAGCTATTAATAATAACGAAAGTGGTCTGAGTTCAGGATGGCAATTATGGAAAAACTTAGCAACCAAATCTACTGAATTTGGCAAACCTGAAAAATTCTGCAGCTCTATTGAAAAATCTTCTTGGGAATCTGCTACATTAACTTGTCGCCCTTCAGCTTTAACTGAAAAAATCAAAGAATACTGTGTAAACAATCCCTATTCTGGAAAAGCAGCTACTGGAGGAATAGTGTCCATCACCGATTCTAACTGGCTAATGAGTTTTACAATTAATCGTCAACCACACTTCCCAGAGCAACCCGATGATGTTTTGGTTATATGGGTATATGCTTTATTTATGGATAAAGACGGTAATTATAATAAAAAAACAATGCCACAAAGTACAGGAAATGAAATTTTATCTGAATTATGTTTTCATATTGGTTTAGAAGATCAAATAGATACTATTATTGAAAATACAATTGTCAAAACCAGCTTCATGCCTTACATAACCTCTCAGTTTATGCCTAGAGCGGCAGGAGACAGACCACACATAGTGCCTAGTGGCTCCAAGAACTTAGGACTTGTAGGACAGTTTGTCGAGACCCATAACGATGTTGTATTTACCGTAGAAACTTCGGTAAGAACTGCTAGAATAGCTGTTTACAAATTACTAAATCTTAACAAGCAGGTGCCAGATATTGCTGCTGGCCAGTATGATATTCGTCAACTACTAAAAGCTACCAAGGCCTTAAACGATTACAAACCATTCCCAGGAGAAAGTGTTTTAAAACGAATTCTAAAGAACACCTATTTTGAGCACATTTTACCTGTAGGTGAAGAGGATGAAGATCACCACGACTCTTTTTTTAATGAGCCGTTAGAGAAGCTTAAGGAGTGGGCAAAAGGTTTTAAGCACTAATACCTAAGGTAATTTAGGGCGGTCTGTTAAAAAAAGAGAGCAATGCGAATAGCTGTCAACAAAAGAAACGGGAACGGCGATAGCGACGAATATTTCGACAAGGTGCTTTAGGATAAGAGGCATGCGTCGAAACTGGACAGACGACTATGGTAGAACATCAATACTATGAAATTTATTAATCATGAAAAGTAGTACTGGCTTCCTTAGAAACCATAGAACGTCGTTTAAAGAATTATTAAACTTAAGGGCATGAAAAATATAAAATCCGTGGTTAGCTTTTTATTTGAGATTAAAGCGCGGCTATAAAAATTTTAAAACATGAATAAAGTAATCATCTTGAACAAACGTCCACACGGAAAACCGGCAGTGAGCGATTTTAAAATTACCAACGAAGAACTTCCTGCTACCAAAGACGGTGAGGTTTTATTAAAGACAGTCTATGTCTCAGTCGATCCCTATTTACGTGGTAGGATGAATGACGCTAAATCCTATGTTACTCCGTTCGAATTAAATAAACCCATACAATCAGGAATCATAGCCTAAGTGATAGAAAGCAAACAGGCAGATTTCAAAAAAGGGGATTTTGTTTCTGGAAATTTAGAATGGAAGGAATATCAAACCTCGAACGGAAAAGGTTTACATCAAGCAAATCAACATGAAGCTAAATTATCAAGTTATTTAGGGATTTTAGGAATGACTGGCCTTACCGCTTATTTGCGTTTAACGGAAATAGGATTGCCGAAAAAAGGCGAAACACTTGTAGTGTATGGAGCTGGAGTGGGTCAGGTTGGAAAATCGCTAGGTTGTAAAGTGGTTGGACTTACTGGTTCAGATGAAAAAGTTGACGTACTTACATCAAAGTTCAATTTTGATCACGCTATAAATTATAAAACAACACCTTATTTAAAAGAAGCTGTCAAAAGTGCCTGCCCAAAAGGAGTAGATATCTATTTTGACAATGTTGGCGGAGATTTCAGATGCTATTTTAGCTAACATCAATAAGCACGCTCGATATTCCGTTTGTTTTTGTTGAATTCGACCCCAAACGACCCTTGCTTGCTGGTGGCGATGGGAATACTTTCATTATTGACCAATACCCAGCGTCTTTTTTCCACTCCCAGGAAATCATGTTCAAAATCGATAATTTGGGTTGCGGTTTGGTTCTTGAGTTCGCCTTCCAGTTTTAACGCAAATTGCTTGGATAGCTGCATGAAGAAATGATTGAAATTATCGGATTACCTAATTTTAGTTTTGTCTACACCCATACTGGAAATACCATAAAAGACACTGCGGTTTGTCCCTTGTGTGGATTTGGTTTTCAATTTTTAGATGGTGATTTTCAAGTTTCTCAAAGTATTGCAGCCTACAAAATAATCTATCCAAAATTAGTCGCACTGGCCAAAGATAATTCGAATAGAATCACCATTGAACATAATTTTCAATTATAAAGTACCTACAAAACGGAAAAAATAAACAACATCAGGGTACTTTTTGGAACACTGATTTCGCTATTGCTCTCTGTTGTGGCTTATTTTATTAAGTAATTACACGCCGATTTTGAAAGCATGGAAAAAGATTTGTTTGAAGTCAAAGCAATGGCTTTAATCATCAAAACAGAATTTAAAAGTGGTAATGATTTGTTACACCAAAAAGTAGAGTATTTAGAAAAAAGAGTAAACAACATCGAATCTTCAATTTTAAAAAAAGCAAATCATGAAAAATAACAATTTGAATATTGTTGAAAGAACAATGGCCCCAACTCCGAAATGGTATAAAATTCTTAGAACTGTTGGAATTCCTTTGGCATCTGTTTGTGGTATTATCCTTGCTTCTCCAGTTGCTGTGCCAATTAGATTAGTATCAGTAGCAGGTTATTTAGTCCTGGGAGGCGGTATCATTTCTGCTGTGCATCAAACTGGAGTGAAAACTGAAGAAGAACCCAGGATCAATCCATGATATTTATTGTAAAAAATAGCTAAAGCTCCGTCCCCGACGTTTCGGGACGGAGCTTTTTTCGTTTATAAAAGTAGTTTTAGGGCAATTGCTTTTTTTTTACTAATTTATTTAAGCGGTGCGTTCGTATAAAAATAACACATCAGTTCCTGGGTTATTGTTACAAGTGTCATGTATCAGAATTAATTTTAATTGAAAATGTAAAAATTATTCACTACATTTACACAGCATAACAATTTGATTAATAATTGATTACCCAAAATCATTTAATTTTCATAAGCACTTATTTTAATGTTTGATTAGTATTCTTGTTGTAGCCCCTTATTCTTTTAAGAGAAAATCAGACAAATAAAATTTACAGTTGAATGCCTTCAAAACTGTAAAGAAATATTTACTCATAATTAAATAATTAAAAACTAAATCAATATGTCCATTCAAACAGTTAATCCAAACACAAATAAGACAGTAAAATCATTCGAAGAAATGACAGAGAAATCAGTTGATGCCAAGGTTGCAAAAGCGCAAGAAGCTTTTGTGAAATGGAAGGAAACTAGCTATCAAAATCGGGCTGATTTATTGCATAAAGTAGCCACCCTTATGCGAGCTAAAAAAACAGCATTAGCAAAAACCATTACATTAGAAATGGGTAAACTCCTTGCCCAAGCAGAAGCAGAAATCGATTTGAGTGCTAATATCCTTGATTATTATGCGGATAATGGAGAAGCGTTTCTTGCCGATAAAGTACTCGACCCAGAGTATGGAACGGCGATCATTCGTAACAGTCCCATTGGTACTTTATTAGGTGTGATGCCTTGGAATTTCCCTTTCTATCAAGTAGTGCGATTTGTAGCACCTAACATTATGGTAGGCAATACTATTTTACTTAAACACGCCTCCAACGTTCCACAATGTGCTATTGCCATTGAAGAAATCTTCGAAGAAGCAGAGGCTCCGAAAGGATTGTATACGAATCTATTCATCTCCGGCAAACGTGCATCAGCATTGGTTTCTGATAAAAGGATAAAAGGCGTTTCCTTAACAGGAAGTGAGGAAGCCGGTGCAAGTGTTGCTATGGAAGCCGGAAAATACTTGAAGAAGGTGGTATTAGAACTGGGTGGCAACGATGTGTTCATTGTACTGGAAGATGCTGATATGGCAAAAGCAGTAGAATGGGCAGTTGTAGGAAGGATGAATAATAATGGTCAAAGTTGTATTGCCTCTAAGCGGTTTGTTGCAGTGGAAGCAATAGCCGATGAGTTTATTCAAAAGTTCAAGGATGCATTATCAAAATTGAAATTAGGTGATCCGATGGATCCTGCTACTCAATTAGGTCCCTTAAGCAGTGAAGGAGCAGCCGAGCATTTGGCAGATCAGGTCAATCGTTCAGTTGAAGGAGGTGCAAAAGTGCTATTGGGCGGTAAACGCGCAGACCGTGAAGGTGCATTTATGGAACCTACCATACTTACTGATTTGAAGCCAGGTATTGCTGCTTATCACGAAGAATTATTTGGTCCCGTAGCTACCTTCTATGTGGTAAAAGACGAACAGGCTGCCATTGATCTGGCCAATGATTCTGATTTTGGTTTGGGAGGCTCTATATTCACACAAGATATTGAACGCGGAAAAAGAATAGCTGACCAAATAGATTCGGGCATGTTATTCATTAATCATCCTACCTGGACACAAGCCGATTTTCCTTTTGGCGGAACAAAACAATCAGGTTTTGGCCGTGAACTATCGGAGTTGGGGATTCACGAGTTTGTGAATAAGAAACTGATTCGGGTAAGTAATCTGAATGATTCCTTCTAGTAAATGCTAAAAATAATTCTTTTGTAGCATTAATACTGCTATTAAATATTTCAACTCAATCTAAAATCAATTGTAAAATGGACATTAAAAGTAAAGTAATAATAATAACGGGAGCCTCAAGTGGCATTGGCGAAGCAGCAGCCTTAAAACTATCAATGAATGGTGCCAAAGTAGTGCTTTCCGCACGTAGAAAAGATAAACTGAACGAGCTTAAGAAGACCATTGAGGATAAAGGAGGCGAGGCGCTAGTAGTCATTGCTGATGTTACCAAGAAGGTTGATATGGAAAAGTTAGTCGATAAAACACTGGAAGAATATGGTACTGTACACGCAATAATTAATAATGCAGGCTTGATGCCGTTGTCTTTTGTGGAGAATCTAAAGACCGATGAGTGGGAGAAAATGGTGGACGTGAATATCAAAGGAGTTTTAAACGGTGTAGCCGCTGTACTTCCGACCCTTATTAAAAACAAACAAGGGCATATTATCAATATTTCATCGGTAGCAGCCTATAGATACTTCCCGGGTGGTGCAGTGTACTGTGCCACGAAGGCAGCGGTGAAAATGTTTTCCGAAGGCTTACGACAGGAGTTAGCTCCAAAGTATGGTATTTGCGTTACCTCCATTGAACCCGGAGCTGTAGCTACAAACTTAATGGATACCATAACAGACGAAGATATTTTAGGTAAACTATCAGACATGCAGAAAATGACTATGCTCGAGCCAGAGGATATTGCGGAAGCGATTTATTATGCTCTAACACAACCGAGCCGTGTGAACATAAATGATGTCTACATCATGCCTACAGAACAACAGTAAGCTACGCTTTCCTTTAGTGAAGACTAGCGTTCAGGCTTTGGTCGTGAACTATCAGAGTTGGGAATTCAGGAATTTGTTAATAAGAAACTGATTCGAGTAAGCGGACTGAATGATCTGTTTTAATTGTTTAATCTATAAAACACAGCTTTGAAAAAAGAAGTTGACATATCGCTAACGCAAAATATTTTCAGAGTACTATTAGCGCTATTTATGGTTTATGCCGGATTTAGTCATCTTACCTTTAATAGAATCGATTTCCAAGCTCAGGTCCCGGACTGGGTTCCTTTGAGCAAAGACCTTGTCGTTATTTTATCCGGCATAGTTGAAATGGGATTGGGACTGACTTTATTGTTATGGAAAAAGCAGCGTGCCCATATCGGGTGGGCCTTAGCCCTATTTTTTATTCTGGTTTTCCCAGGTAATGTAGCCCAATACTTTGATGGAAAAGATGCTTTTGGAGCTTTAAATTCAGATAGGGCACGCTTAATCAGACTTTTATTCCAGCCGGTACTTATCGCCTGGGCGCTATGGTCAGCCGGATCATGGAAAGCATGGAGAGCGTCAAAAAACGAAGCATAATGGATGATCAGTTAAAATTAAATAACCCAACAAGGAAAACAACTTAAAAAACGCTATTCCTGTCCCGGAAAAGCTCCTCAACACATTGCCGACTGATGATGTTGAACTCTCTGATGCTCTGCAATTAAAAGAGCTGTTGAATAAGCGAATCGATATTCTTCCATAAAAAAACAAAAAGTAAAATTATCTTTCTTAACTTATTCAAATTCAACTATTTGAATAAAGAGCAATTCTAGATATGAAAGCACTAAAATAGTAAAATAGGGTAAAATTAAAGACAGTCTGTCTATCAATGAGATCGAAAAACCTTCTTTAAAACCAAATGACATTCTAGTTGAAGTTAAAGCAGCTTCGTTAAATCCCATTGATTACAAAATGGCGGAAGGTAAACTGAAAGATATGATTTCTTTAAACTTACCCAGTACAATAGGCTTTGACGTAAGTGTTGTGGTGGTTGAGAAAGGTGTAGATGTAAAGAATTTCGAAATAGGAGATGAAGTATATTCCAGAGTGCCACAAGAACAAATGGGTACAGTAGCAGAATTTGTAAGTGTCAATAGTGACCTAGTTGCTAAAAAAACCAAAAATAGTTCTTTCGAAGAAGCAGCCGGCTTACCATTAATAGGACTCACAGCGATCCAGGCACTGGAGAGTGTTGATCTGAAAGAAAATGATCGCATTCTGATTCATGCAGGATCTGGTGGCGTAGGTACTTTTGCCATTCAGTATGCCAAAGCTAAAGGAGCTATTGTTTATACGACCACCAGCACCAAAAATGTAGACAGGGTCAAAGCTTTGGGAGCTGACCATGTTATCGATTATAAAACGGAGGATTATAAAGAGGTTGCAAACGATTTGGATATTGTTTTTGACACTTTAGGGAATTACTACATCTTTGATGCTTTTGAAATCATTAAAGAAGGTGGGAAAGTGACCACAATAACAGGGCCTCCCGACGAAGAAACTGCAAAGCAAATGGGTATGACTAATTATAAATTACCCGAAAAATTATCAACACTGATTGAAAAAAAATCTGCTGTTTATAAACTAACATGAATGCAGCCTAATGCTAAGCAGTTAAATACTATCAGCAGAATGGTTGAAGATGGGGATATTAAGCCTATAATCGATTTGATTTATTCCTTCGAAGACGAAATCGATGCTTATTTATATCTAGATGCCGGCAGAGCCAAAGGGAAAGTAATTATAAGCATGTCCTAAATAGTTTAAAACGATAGACCAGATTACTATTTTTTTTATAAACAAAGAAAATACAACTAACGAAAAAAAATATAGTAGTAGCCGTTGCAAACGGCACCATGGGAAGAATCATTATTAATTTATTAAAAGAATCTAAAAATTACAGGCTTATTGCTATGGTTAGAAAACAGGAATAAAAAGACCATTTCGAACAAGAGAATGTTTGAGCGGTACTAGACGATCTGAAAAAGGATGTAAACCATGCTAATTTTATGTAAAAAAATGTCTTTGTTGCAATTTAGATATTCCGACGAAAGTACACCACCCATTCCGGAGCAAAGTACACCACGATTCCGCAACAAAGTGCGCCATTTAT
>NZ_JASMRI010000034.1:0-37251 GCF_041431375.1 Flavobacterium sp. Arc3
GGAGTAAGAAAAGTAGACTTCTTCCTCTTTAGATTAACTAAATTATTTGCCTAGTCCCCAACTTTTGTTCCTGATCCAAAAAAAGCCTCGAATTTCTTCGAGGCTTTTGCCTTTTGGGTGGAAGACGGGGCTCGAACCCGCGACCCTCGGTACCACAAACCGATGCTCTAACCAACTGAGCTACAACCACCATAATGCTTAGCGGTGGCAAAGATACAACATAAGTTCACTTTTGCAAATAATTTTTTCAAAAAATTACATGAAATTTACATCAAATCCCCTAAACTATTGACTGCCAAATATCTTTCAACCGTAAAACCTTCTGCATAATCTACGCCTGCAAGTCTACCTAGGTCTTTCGAGCGGTAATTTAGGCTTTCAAAGAAGTTTTTAGAGCTAATTGGCGACTCCGGTTCTTTAGAATCCTTATCATAAAACTGAGAACCATAAGCCAATATCGACTCAATTTTTCTATCCGTAAATCCTGTAATATCCACGACAAAGTCTGGTTCAATGTTTTTCCATTGAATATAGTGGTAAACGACCTTAGGTCTCCATGCCACTTGCTGCTCTCCGTCTAGTTCCGTCTCTATCTTCCTCAGTCCAGATAAAAAACAAGAGTCAGAAACTAACTTACTCCCTTTTCCGTGATCAATATGACGATCATCAATAGCATTACACAATACAATCTCGGGTCTGTACTTCCTAATCATTTTTATTACCTCCAATTGGTGCTTCTCATCGTTAACAAAAAAACCGTCGCGCATCCCCAGATTTTCCCTAACAGAAACCCCTAGAATTTTTGCGGCAGCATTTGCTTCCTCATCCCTAATTGCAGCTGAACCTCTAGTCCCAAGTTCGCCATGGGTCAAATCAATAATCCCAACTGTTTTCCCTAAGGATATTTCTTTTAAAATGGTTCCAGAACATCCTAATTCCACATCATCTGGATGAGCTCCAAAAGCTAATATGTCTAATTTCATTTTTATGTTTTTTATATCTTTTTTTACTTCTTTTCTCTTTATTCTTTATTCTTTCCTCTTTATTCTTTCCTCTTCTTACAACACTCTTTTCATCGTCATTGATTTATTGACGCTCTCCTTCCACTCTTTTTCTGGATTGCTATCTTTTGTAATTCCACAACCCATGAACAAGTTTGCTTGATTGTCCTTGATTTTCATACATCGTAAATTCACATACAAATCAGATTTCAGAGTGGCTTTATTAAATCCTTCTTTGTTTAATTCTCCCAAAAAGCCACTATAATATTCCCTATCATAGCCTTCATTTTGCAAAATGAAATCCTTTGCTTGCTGTTTAGGTAATCCACAGACAGCGGGAGTAGGATGCAGAACAGAAATTACTTGTTTCAAATTTGAATTATCGTTTAATACTCCTTCAATATCTGTTTTAATATGAAGTAGCGCACCTGCTTTTAAGGCATAAGGACTTGAGATCGAAACTTCAGAAGTCAGGCCTTTTAGATTATTTAAAATAAAGTCAGTGACGAACTGCTGTTCTTCTATTTCCTTTTGCTCCCAGATTGCTTCTGCCGAACCCGTAATCTTTTGCGTTCCTGCTAATGCCATAGTAGAAAACTTCTTATCATCAGCTTTAAGCAATCGTTCTGGTGTCGCTCCGATCCACAAACCTATTTTTGGGTGAAACCAACAATAACAAAAAGCATTTGGATAGGTTTGAATCAATTTTTCAAACACAGAAACCAAATCAAAATTTACCAAGTCAATGGTTTCTTTCCTTGATACCACAACCTTTTTGAAAATCCCCTCCTCTATCGCGTCAATTCCTTTTTGAACCAGAGATTCAAAATGTTCTTGACTTTGTTTATTTTCAGATTCCATAAAATCAGAAGCAGGAGTTTCTTCGCCAGAAGGTATCATTTCACTCCATTTAATCGACTGATCAAATGGAATCAGTATCATTTGGCTACCTTCAAAAGGAGCAAAAACAAAACCGGCTTCGTCAAAATTTTCTGCAAAATACAAATGATCATTTTTCTGAAAATACCCAACTACTTTAATATTATCAGGCTTTTTGTAAAGTACAAAAGGTAATTTTTGCGATTCTTGTTGTTTTACTTTGATAAAAAAATCAATCATATTTACTTTATTGTAAACCGAAGTTTAATTAATAAAAAAGCCCCCCTTATTCTTCTTTTGTCTTTCGTTTAGGCAAAACCATATTGGTCAATTTGCAAAGTGAAATGAGAGCATCATTTTCATCAGTAATGCGTATTTCCCAGAGATGGATGCTTCGCCCTTTATGAATAATCCTTGCCGTCGCAGTTACTAACCCATTGCGTTTTGCCTTTAAATGATTTGCCGAAATCTCAATTCCACGTACTTCGCTGAGCTCAGGATTGATAAATAAAAAGGAAGCCGCACTACCTACACTTTCCGCCAAGGCTACTGAGGCGCCACCGTGCAACAATCCCATAGGCTGATGAACCGTTGGATTTACAGGCATTGTTGCTGTTAAAAATCCTTCGCCAGCATCAATATACGTAATATTTAAGGTTGCCATTAACGTATTTTTGGAAATACGATTACAGTATTCTAGTATTTTTTCTTTATCGAATGTCATGAATTTTATTTTATAGAATGTAAATTTATACAAAAGAGGAGAAACAAAATAGTAAAAACAATCTTTAGCATAGAATTAGCATCTGTTCACAACATAAATCAAGTTACTAGTATTGAATTTAAAAATAGTGATTTTTAATCTAACCCAGTAAGAACAATTTAGTTTTACTAAGGTATTCGTTGGTATTTTTCTTCTTCCATTGTTATAGAAAGTCTTTATTGTTTTCCATAAAGAAAGAGACACAACAAATTCTAATCTAAAAATCGTGAACAATCAAATTAGTTTTTTCTTATTTTTACACCAAATCAAACGAAATGCGTCCTCTCTCACTATTGCTTTTTATCGGGTTATTATTATCCATTTATTCTTGTCGCTCTGATTTTGAAACGGTTGCAAGTACGGGAGATTTAGCTTTTTCAAAAGACACGATCTACTTGGATACCGTTTTTACAAATATAGGTTCCACTACGTACAGACTAAAAGTCTACAATAAAAGTAAAAAGGACATTACTATCCCAACGATACATCTGGCTAAAGGATTAAATTCTAAATATCGCATGACCGTGGACGGAATGCAGGGAAGCGAAGGAAAATCGTTTACCAATGTTGACCTTCTTGCAAAAGATAGTCTTTATATATTTATAGAAACAACTGCACCCATTACCGATGCAAACCCAACCGATTTTCTATATACTGACCAAATTGAATTTGATGCAGGAACAAATTTACAAAAAGTAGAATTGGTTACGCTGATCCAAGATGCCGTTTTCTTATATCCAAAACGTTTTGCAGATGGCACTACTGAAACGCTTCCGCTAGGTGACGGAAAAATTTATGGTTTCTATTTAGATGAAAATGACCCCATAAATGGAAACGAGCTCGTATTTACAAGTCAAAAACCGTATGTAATTTATGGTTATGCCGCTGTTCCCACAGGAAAAAAAGCCGTTTTTAATGCAGGCTCTCGTGTTCATTTCCATGCTAACTCCGGACTTATCGTAAGTAATAATGCCTCAATAAACATCAATGGATCCAAATCGAATTCCCCTCTGTTAGAAAATGAAGTTGTTTTTGAAGGCGACCGACTAGAACCAGATTATTCTGATGTTCCCGGCCAATGGGGAACGATCTGGCTTACAGATGGCAGTACTAATAATACCATAGACCATTTAACTATTAAAAATGCCACCATTGGTTTACTGATTCAAAACAACGACGGAACTACAGTCTCTATTAAAAACACCCAAATTTATGATTCCTCTAATTATGGAATCTTAGCCCAAACGGCAAAAATCACTGGCGAAAATATTGTAATTAACTCTGCAGGTCTTGCAAGCTTAGCTTGCTCCTATGGCGGAAACTACAATTTCACTCATTCTACGTTTAACAATAACTGGAACAGTTCATCACAAGTGGCTGTTTCAATAGACAATTTCATTGCAGGTGCAACACCCGAAGTAAAAGACCTGACACAAGCTACTTTTAACAATTGCATTATTTATGGTTCCTATTCGAATGAATTAAGTTTGACAAAAAAAACAACCGCCGCATTTAACTATCAATTCAACAATTGCTTGATAAAATATGATGCTACATCTACAAATCCAGATTATCAATTCACGACAGATGCCTCCCATTATTCAGCAATTATACTAAATCAAAGTCCGAAATTTTTCAATTTAAACTTGAATAAATTAAATATTGACGAAACTTCTGGCGCTTTCGCAAAAGGGAATTCAGCCTATCTAATTCCCCTAGATATTTTAGGAAACACAAGAACGACACCTCCAGACTTAGGAGCGTATCAGAATATGGAATTTCCTAAATAAACTGGAACAGCTTAATTCTCTTTCTATAGAACTACAGTCGAAGCGGTTAAAAGTAAAATCGATTTAAAAGCTAGTATTCATTATCCATAAGTACGGTTCATTTGGTCCTTGTCTTATTTTCATAGGCTTTCATAGGCTAATATTACAATCTTAAGCTAATCTATAAAGCGCAATTTGGCCTTTCTTTCAGAGCTAATCCTCAATTTTTACAGCAGTTAAAGAACACATTTTTTTTATTTTATCTTTGCTCAAAATTGACTAAATTTGCACCGCAATACAACAAACTAAACAACAATGATCCATTTCTTTGAAAACCAAAGCAAAGCAATTTTTGCAGTACAAACGCAAGGCGAAATTTCGGCTCAAGACATTTCAAAATTAAACTGGCTTTTTGCCGACTCAAATAAAATCGAAAAATCCGTACTGACGGATTTTTTTGTTGGTCCCCGTGCCGCTATGGTAACTCCTTGGAGTACTAATGCTGTTGAAATTACCCAAAATATGGCAATTTCAGGAATCATCAGAATTGAGGAGTTTCATTATACTACAGCTGATGCTGAAGATTTTGACCCAATGCTTTCGCAAAAATACTCCGAGTTAAATCAAACTATTTTTACCATCGATATCGCACCAGAAGCAATTTTGGATATTGATGATATTGCGGCATACAACAAGCAAGAAGGATTGTCTTTAAGCCCAGAAGAAGTAGAGTACCTAGATAATTTAGCCGTTAAATTAGGTAGAAAACTAACTGATTCTGAAATATTTGGTTTCTCACAAGCTAATTCAGAGCACTGTCGTCACAAGATTTTCAATGGAAAATTTGTTATCGATGGCGTAGAAAAAGAATCTTCTTTATTCAAAATGATTAAGAAAACATCATTAGAAAATCCTAACGACATCGTTTCAGCATACAAAGACAATGTGGCTTTTGTAAAAGGGCCTCGTGTAGAACAATTTGCTCCAAAAAGCGCAGACAAACCTGATTTCTATCAAGTAACAGAATTTGATTCAGTTATTTCCTTAAAAGCAGAAACACATAATTTCCCAACTACAGTGGAGCCTTTCAACGGTGCTGCAACTGGTTCAGGTGGAGAAATTAGAGACCGTCTAGCGGGTGGACAAGGTTCATTGCCTATGGCAGGAACGGCAGTTTACATGACTTCTTATTCTCGTCTAGAAGCCCAGTTCGACTCCGCTCAGGGTAACAGACCATGGGAAAATGGAATGGCCGAAAGAAAATGGTTGTACCAAACACCAATGGATATCTTAATAAAAGCCTCTAACGGTGCTTCTGATTTTGGAAACAAATTCGGACAACCGCTTATTACAGGTTCTGTCCTTACTTTCGAACACGAAGAAGATGCCCGTAAATTAGGTTTCGACAAAGTGATTATGCAAGCGGGTGGAATTGGTTACGGAAAATTAGAGCAAGCCATTAAAAAAACACCGCAAACAGGAGACAAAATCGTTATCCTAGGTGGAGAAAATTATAGAATCGGAATGGGTGGAGCTGCAGTTTCTTCTGCAGATACAGGCGCTTTTAGTTCTGGTATCGAGTTAAATGCAATCCAACGTTCGAATCCAGAAATGCAAAAAAGAGTTGCCAATGCCATTCGTGGATTGGTAGAAAGCAATGAAAATCCAATCGTATCTATTCACGATCACGGAGCTGGAGGACACTTAAACTGTCTTTCAGAATTAGTGGAAGACACAGGAGGTTTAATTGATTTAGACAAATTGCCTGTGGGTGACCCTACCCTTTCGGCGAAAGAGATTATCGGTAACGAATCTCAAGAAAGAATGGGATTAGTTATTGGTCAGAAAGACATTGACACCTTACAAAAAATTGCTGATAGAGAGCGCGCTCCTATGTACCAAGTAGGTGACGTAACTGGAGACCATCGTTTTACTTTCGAATCAAAAACTACAGGTGCTAAACCAATGGATTTTGCTTTGGAAGACTTTTTTGGAAGTTCGCCAAAAGTAGTTATGACCGATACAACGATCGACAGAAAATATGCTGATTTAGACTATAACGTAAAAAACATATCAACCTATCTGGAACAGGTGCTTCAACTGGAAGCTGTGGCTTGTAAAGACTGGTTGACAAATAAAGTGGACCGTTGTGTAGGTGGAAAAGTAGCCAAACAACAAACTGCAGGACCATTGCAATTGCCATTGAATAATTGTGGTGTAATGGCTTTAGATTACAACGGGAAAGAAGGAATTGCAACTTCTATAGGGCATTCGCCTGTAGCGGCCTTACTTGACCCTGTTGCAGGAAGTAGAACTGCTATTGCTGAGGCTTTATCAAATATCGTTTGGGCACCAATAAAAGATGGTTTGAACGGAATTTCACTTTCGGCTAACTGGATGTGGGCTTGTAAAAACGAAGGAGAAGATGCTCGTTTGTACGCTGCCGTAGAAAGTTGTTCGAATTTTGCAATCGAATTAGGGATCAATATTCCAACAGGAAAAGATTCACTTTCGATGAAACAAAAATATCCAAATGAAGAAGTAATTGCGCCAGGAACGGTTATTATTTCAGCAGGTGGAAATTGTACTGACATTAGAAAAGTGGTAGAACCCGTTTTAAAAAGAGATGGTGGTTCTATCTATTATATCAATTTATCGCAAGATGAATACAAACTAGGTGGTTCTTCGCTTGCACAAACGTTGAACACGATTGGGAAAGAGGCACCAACGATTAAAGATGCAGCTTTCTTCAAAAGAGCCTTCAATACGATGCAGGAATTAATCCTAGAAGACAATATTCTTGCTGGACACGACATAGGAAGTGGTGGCTTGATCACTACCCTACTGGAAATGTGTTTTGCTGATAATAATTTAGGAGCTAAAATAAACTTCTCTGTTTTTGAAGAGAAAGATATCATCAAATATCTGTTTGCTGAGAACATCGGAATCGTTTTCCAAGCAAAAGACGATGCTGCATTAGAAAGCAAACTAAACGCAAACAATGTCGCTTTCTACAAAATGGGAACGGTAACTACCGAAGCTACTTTAGACTTTGGTCCTTGCAAATTAGACATCGCTAAATACAGAGACATTTGGTTTAAAACATCGTTTTTATTAGACCAAAAACAATCTAAAAATGGAATGGCGCAAGCGCGTTTTGACAATTACAAAAACCAAGCGTTAAACTATACTTTCCCAACCCATTTCACAGGAAAAAAACCTGTCATCTCGAGCGGAGTCGCGAGACCAAAAGCGGCAATTATCCGTGAAAAAGGAAGTAACTCAGAACGCGAAATGGCAAACGCCATGTACCTAGCCGGTTTTGATGTAAAAGATGTTCACATGACTGATTTGATTTCAGGTCGTGAGACATTAGAAGACATTCAGTTCATAGGAGCTGTGGGAGGTTTCTCTAACTCAGACGTATTGGGTTCTGCCAAAGGTTGGGCGGGCGCTTTTAAATACAATGAAAAAGCAAATACTGCCTTGAAAAACTTCTTCAAACGTGAAGATACTTTATCAGTAGGAATTTGTAACGGTTGTCAGTTGTTTATGGAACTCGAAGTAATCAATCCAGAGCACGAAGTTCACGGAAAAATGTTACACAACGAAAGCCACAAACACGAAAGTATCTTTACTTCAGTAACGGTACAGGATAACAAATCAGTGATGCTGTCTACATTAGCAGGAAGCACATTAGGAGTTTGGGTTTCACATGGAGAAGGAAAATTCAACTTACCAATGGGCGAAGAAAATTATAATATCGTTGCTAAATACGGTTATGAAGGATATCCAGCAAACCCAAATGGTTCTGATTTTAACACAGCCATGCTTTGCGATACAACGGGTCGTCACCTAGTAATGATGCCACACATTGAGCGTTCTACTTTCCAGTGGAACTGGGCACATTATCCAAAGGATAGAAACGATGAAGTTTCGCCTTGGCACGAAGCCTTTGTAAATGCTAAAAAATGGATTGACAAAAAATAAATTGTAGTGATTTTTTTATATATAAAGCGTTCTCGAAAGAGAGCGCTTTTTTTGTGGAGTCTATTTAAATTATTTTGGGCGTGACCGCAAGGGTCAGGCTATTCGCTACAATCTCCCGAAAAAAAAATCGGGAGGATTTTCGCTGCTATCCTTCACGCACTTCAAACAAGCTATGCACTGTTCAGATTATTTACCCAATAAAATAATTTGTAAAGTTAATTAGTATATTTTAGTAGTTGGTAAAACGACCATTTTCAAAATAGGAGATCAATAAAATACAAAACGCAATAGATTAAAAGGTTTGTAGAAATTTAAGAGTAACACAAGCAGCAACTTAAAAATAAAATTAGATTAATGAAACCTGAAAACTTAACAGAATTAAATGACCAAAAACTTTTGGAGAAAATGAAAAAAGTAAAAAACAATAAAATAATTGACGCTACAATTATTGGAGTTACTATTGGAATTGTATGTTACAGTGCAGTAAAAAATGGTTTTGGTTTTTTTACTTTCTTTCCTTTAATTATTACCTATGTAATTATTAGAAATTCAACAAACAATAAGCTTTTAGAAAACGAAATACAAAAAGAATTAAAAGCGCGAAATTTAGAATAAAAAATTACCTCAAAGTTTTTACAACTTCAAAGTAAGACGAATCATTATTATATTAAGAAACTTCAGCTTACCGCATTTTGGCATCATACTTTAGTTTTATTCCTAAAAAAATAATTGCCTCATTAATTTAATCAAACATCTATTATTTTATTCAAAATATAGTTTTAATTTAATATTTTTGAATAATTTATTATTACATCTATTCCATGAGACAATTGTAAATCATTTGCTAAAAGGAAAGATTAAAAAAAAATATAAATTTGATTTAATCCCGAATATGCAGTACAAAATGATTTTCATAGCTGATTTAAATCACTTTCTGTTGAATATAAAATTAGCTCTTTATAATTTTAAAGATGCTATTTTGTTGGTTTATAAAAAACACTTTAAGAACCAAACAAAAATCAATCTATCCCATATTAAAAGAAAAATTAAGACAATAAATTCTAAGATTAAAAGCTTCTTTTTTTATACTAATCTTATTCAATTTCATTTTTGCAAATTATACTTAATTCCCCAATCAAATGCCATTTAACAATAAAAGCTACAACTTTCTTTCCAATGGTGGAGAGATGGGTAAATTAATGAGGGAAAAAGACTGGACTAACACCGTATTGGGAGTACCAGATCAGTGGCCTAAAAGCCTACAGGTAATGGTTGCAGTTATGCTCGAGAATCCTTTTCCCATGTTAATTGCTTGGGGAAAAGAATACATACAAATCTACAATGACAATTATATACCAATATTAGGGTCAAGTAAGCATCCACATGCCTTAGGGAATGAAACAAAAGAAACCTTCAATGAGGTATGGACGATTGCTGAACCAATGTTTGATAAGGTTTTAAAAGGGAGGGCTGTAAGGCACCCAGATATGTTATTTCAATTATACAGAAATGGCGTTTTAGAGGATTGTTATTTTGATTTTTCGTATAGCCCTATTAGAATTGATGATGGTGAGGTAGGCGGTGTTCTGGTTACCGTAGTTGAAACTACTGTTAAAACAAAGTATCAAAAAGACTTAAAAGAGAGTAATGATCAGTTACAATTTGCAATTGAGGCAACTGAATTAGGAACTTTTGACTTGAATCCTACTACTAATAAATTTACAGCAAATACACGTCTAAAAGAGTTATTTGGTTTTTCTAGCGAGTCTGAAGTTGATATTTCTTCAGCAATTAATGCAATTATTGAAAAAGACCGAAAAAGAGTAGTAGATGCAATTGAAAGGGCATTGCAATATGACTCAGGAGGAAAATTTGACATTGAATATACATTACAAAATTACGTAACAAGAGAAGAAAGAGTAGTTAGAGTAAAAGGAAGAGTTTGGTTTAATGAAGACAAGGCCGCTATTCGATTCAACGGCACTGTTCAAGATATCACAGAAAAATCACTTGCCGAAAAAGAAAAACAAAAATTAATTGCTATTATTGAAGCAAGTGAAGAATATATTGGTTTAACCGGAATAGACTCAACGGTACAATTTATCAATCCTGCAGGTCTAAAAATGCTAGGATGGGAATCTTATGAAGGAAGAACTATGATGGATTGCATATATCCACAAGATAGAATATATGCTGAAAAAAAAATTCCACAGCTATTACGTAGTGAAACAGAATATAATGAAGTTCAATTTTGGAACGAAAAAACAGGTATCCCTTTTTGGATTCATTGGAACGGAATCAGAATAAAAGATACCGTAACAGATCAAGTAATAGGACTTGCTACAGTCAGTCCTAATATCACTGAACGTAAAAAATATGAAGAAAAAATAAAAACTAGTGAAGCTAACCTAAGACAGCTAATTGTTCAGGCACCTGTGGCGATGGCTATTTTTAGAGGACCTGACCTCATTGTCGAAATTGCTAATGAGAAAGCGCTGGAGTTATGGGGACGAACTGAAATTGAAATTCTAAACAAACCCCTCTTAAAAGCGATGCCAGAGTTATCTACTCAAGGTATTGCCGATGTACTTTATGATGTCTATCAAAATGACTGTCCGTTTTCAGCCACCGAACTCCCTCTTAAATTATTAAGAGAATCAGAATTAGAAACTGTTTACATCAATATTTCTTACGAACCGCTTTATGACAGTAACGGAAAAGTAAATGGAATTATGGCTGTAGGTTTTGACGTCAGCGAACAAGTGATTGCAAGACAGATAGTTGAAGCTAATGAAGAAAAATTAAATATTGTCATAAATGCCAGTGAATTAGGAATATGGGAGTACAACTTAAAGACAAATGTTTCAAACTGTTCTGATCGCTGTATAGAAATTCTTGGTTACAAAGAGAAAAGGGATTTAGCTCATGATCAATTGCTTAAAAATTTTCATCCAGAGGATTTACAAATTAGAAAAGAAGCTTTTGAAAGGTCATACATAACCGGGTTTTTATACTATGTAGCTCGAATCATTTGGGAAGATAATACGATTCATTGGGCCGAATTAAAAGGTAAAGTTTTTTTCGATTCTGACAATGAACCTTTTGAAATTCTTGGAACAATCCGCGATATTTCTGAAGAACGTTTCATTCAACAACAATTATTGGAAAGAGAACAAAAATTCAGATTGCTAGCTGATTCTATGCCGCAGTTTGTTTGGACATCAGACCCTTCCGGAAATCTGAACTATTTTAACCAGTCCGTTTTTGATTTTACTGGCAGTACATTAGAGGAGATTTTAGAAGAAGGATGGATTAAGATTGTACATCTTGATGACAGAGAAAAAAATATTGAAGAATGGATCAATTCAATTACAAGTGGTAAGGATTTTTTAGTAGAACATCGTTTTAGAAAATTTAATGGAGAATATCGCTGGCAATTAAGCCGGGCGACCCCTCAAAGAGATGAAAATGGAAAGATTCAAATGTGGGTAGGAACCAGTACTGATATTCAAGACCAAAAAATGTTTGCCAATGAATTAGAGAAACAAGTTTCTGAAAGAACAGCTGAGCTAAAACAAAAGAATATTGATTTGGAAAAAATGAATAAAGAGCTACAATCTTTCGCCTACATTTCAAGTCATGATTTACAAGAACCACTCCGAAAAATTCAAATCTTTGCTTCAAGAATTATCGACAAAGAAAAAAACAATCTTTCTGATTTTGCAATTGATTATTTTTACAAAATTCAAACATCTGCTAATAGGATGCAAACATTAATTCAAGATTTACTTGCTTATTCACGTACTAGTAATCACGAAAAGAAATTCGAATTAGCATCATTAAATAATATTATAGCTGAGACCACTAGTGATTTGTTTGAAGAATTAGAACAGAGTAAAGGGATTATCGAAATAGGAAATACATGTGAATTAAAAATCATTCCTTTTCAGATTAGACAGTTACTTCAAAACCTAATCAGTAATTCATTGAAATTTGCTAAACTTGATGTTGCACCATACATCACTATTTCCTGTGTGATTGATCAAGGAAGTCAATTTGATACTATTGCATTGGATGAAGATAAGAACTATTGCCACATCTGCTATACAGACAATGGTATTGGTTTTGATCAGGAATACAGTGACAAAATATTTGAATTGTTTCAGAGATTGGGTGGTAAAGAAAAATACATTGGAACTGGGATCGGATTAGCCATTGTGAAAAAAATTGTTGAGAATCATAATGGGTATATAAAAGCAGAAAGCACTATAAATATTGGTACAAGATTCCATATCTACCTCCCTGAAATACAATAAGTTTTTATTCTATTCTAAAATTCGCTGATAAATAGCTTATCTAATGTAATAGTAAACAATGATAATTAAATGATTTAAAAGGAATATTTGCGATGTTGAAGCCTTACGTTCTTATAAATAATTTAATAACCTAAGAGTAATCAACAGTGGCAGGATAGCTTTGAGGTATAGAAATCAGTATAAAAAATTAAAAAAAACGGGAAGTCGATGCCTCTTTACCACACTAACGCTTGATTGACCAATGCTTTTTTTAGCGAAGGGAAATTTTACAAGTTCTCCCTTCTCTCTAAAATTAAACCGTTAAGGTATCAACAATTGCCGAAACTGGGCGTATTGCAGTTGTCTGTTCGATAGTTGGTCCAGCAACCCAAACCGTTTTATAGGTAAATTCAGTAGCAGCTTTAGTAACAGCATTTGATCCCATCATGTATCGGATCATTTTTACCCACTTTTTCAAGCTTTTATTTTTATTTAAAGTGCGTTCTAACCAAGTTTGTTTCGTTCCCACTTTTTGAATATAAGGTGTGTTAATAACCGTACAAGGTGTCCCTGATATTTTTTCAGTCAAAACAATATCCTTGGCACCATAATCAACACAAGCTTGTTTGTATTCCTCAGAAACATCGGACTCTAATGAGGCGATAAAAGGACTCCCCACAGATACACCTATGGCACCATAGCTTAACATTTTATCCAAATCTATTTTAGTACTCACACCACCTGCAGAAATAACAGGCAATTCCGTATTTTCATTTAATTCTTTAATCAATTGCTCTGGAGATTGTGATCCTCTATGACCACCGGCCAAATTGTTAACAGCAATTATGGCATCAGCACCTAAGCTTTCTACCTTTTTGGCAAAAGACAAATCGGTAACATCACAAAAAACTTTAATACCCACTTTATGAGCAGCATTAATCGTTTCTTCTGGCGACCCTAAAGAAGTAATTATAAAATCTACTTTTTCAGCACACAAAACTTCTAATTGGTCTTTGTATTTGATATTCGATTTATTCACGATCAAATTATAACCAAAACTACCTCCTGGTACTTTAGCTGCCCTAAGTTCCAATATGGAATCGCGCAGTTCCTCTAGTGTGCGGTAATTTAAGGCAGGAATACAACCTGCAACACCAGATTTCATTCCTTCAATTACCATTTTAGTATTTGAAACTAGAAACATAGGCGCCATTATTAATGGTCTATCAATTTTCAAAAGAGAAGTCAAAGTAGGTTTTGTCATAACTTAAAGTTTTAATTCAAACAAATATAACCAAATATACTATGCGTGCCTACCATTTACAACCTAAACTAGGTTAAATAAATAATGATTAGCAATCTAAAATGCGATGTCTTTTTATCAAAAGCAATAAAAGTGGATACCTTTTGGCGCATAAAAAAAGCAGAAAGTTTTTTTAATACTTTCTGCTTTATCTATCTGTACACTCTTATTAGCTACACAATACAACTACTCTTTACTACTCTATTCTGAAAAGTATTAAACTCTTTTATATGGTAATCAAACTATCTTATTTGAATCTTAAATTCCTATTCTACCAATGTATCTTCCACTAAAAAATCATCTAGGTCAATTTCGACATTAGCCATGAAAATTTCAGGTTCCCTAATAGTTAACCAATAGTCGGCAACGATGCTTAAAACGACATCCTTTAAACCACTCAAAGAACTTTCAACTTGGTACTCCTCGTCTTTAATTACTTCGATAAGCAATTCATTTACTTTTCTAATTTTTTCTAAATTCGTCATTCTATATATTATTAAATTGCTAACTACATTTTAATTACACTTTTAAAACTGTCTGAATATAGATTGCTAAATAGCTTTAAATAAAAGCCACATCTATTTTCAATATTTGGACGCTAAATTATATGAAATAAATTCTAACAGCAATACCCACTTTTAGTGATTTTTTATACAAAACCAAATACTGAATTTGAAAAACATAAACGGTCTATAAAAACTCCACTTTTAGAAAAGTATACCTTCGTAAAAAGAGCACTACATTGTCATCTTATTAAGATGCTCCACAGGACTAATTCAAACAATCTGTAATCCAGAGAAAATAGAAAGTAAGTAAATAAAACCATCCTAAATATATTTCATTGCAATTGATGAGACAAAGAAACTATGGCCGCCTTAATATTGCTGATACCTGTGTGTAATTTATTAAAAAAATAATAATTATCCTTATTTTTTAACTATTTTGCATCACTATTAAATATTATGCGATGACAGCCGTAACTAGAATTTTTGATTTTCCGTATTATCAGCTAGAACAATATTCTTCAATCGCAGATGCTTTAGCAACAAAGAAAAATGGTGTTTGGATAAAAACTTCAACTGAAGAATTTATTTCCAAAGCCAATGCTATTTCTAGGGCACTCTTGATGATGGGCATTAAAAAAGACGATAAGATTGCCCTAATTTCCACTAATAACAGAACCGAATGGAGTATCATGGATATTGGTATTTTACAAACCGGAGCGCAAAACGTACCCATCTACCCCACAATCTCCGCAGATGATTATGCCTACATACTGAATCATTCTGGCGCAACTTATTGTTTTATATCTGATGTGGAAATATTTGAAAAAATAAATTCAATACGAGATAAAGTTCCAGCATTAAAAGAAGTGTACTCATTCGATGAAATTCCAGGTTGTAAAAACTGGTCAGAATTGCTTCTTATTGGCGAAGACCAAAGCAATCAAAATGAACTAGAAGAACGAAAAGAAAAAGTACTACCTTACGATTTAGCTACCATTATATATACCTCTGGAACCACTGGAACACCAAAAGGGGTTATGCTTTCGCATAACAATCTAGTTTCTAATGTCCTTGCCATTGTTAACTTAGTTCCGTTTCCAGCCGGAAAAGCTAAAGCGTTAAGCTTCTTGCCTGTCTGTCATATTTTTGAACGCACCGCTTTATATTTATATCAATATCATGGTGTTTCCATTTATTTTGGGGAATCTATAGAGAAAATCAGCGATAATATAAAAGATGTAAAACCAACTATAATCACTGCTGTACCAAGGCTACTTGAAAAGGTATACGATAAAATCTACGCAAAAGGAACGGAACTAACCGGAATAAAAAAGAAGCTTTTCTTTTGGGCTATAGATTTAGGATTACGATTTGAGCCATATGGAGCCAATGGTTTATGGTATGAAATGCAACTTAAAATTGCTCGAAAATTAATTTTTAGCAAATGGAAAGAAGGATTAGGTGGGAACCTCGAATTGATTGTAAGCGGTAGCGCTGCCTTGCAGCCTAGATTAGCTCGTGTATTTACGGCAGCAGACATTCCTATTTTGGAAGGTTATGGATTAACCGAAACCTCCCCAGCAATTTCATTTAATGACTTAAATAATAAAGGATTAAGAATAGGAACCGTAGGAAAAGTAATTGAGCATGTACAAGTAAAAATTGCCGAAGACGGGGAAATCCTTTGTAAGGGTCCTAACGTAATGTTAGGCTACTATAAAGATGAAAAATTAACAAATGAAGTGATTAAGGAAGGCTACTTCCATACTGGAGACATTGGGAATATTGACGAAGACGGCTTCTTAAAAATCACGGATCGAAAGAAAGAAATGTTCAAAACTTCAGGAGGCAAATACATAGCGCCACAATTACTAGAAAACAAAATGAAACAATCCCGTTTTATTGAACAAATTCTGGTCATAGGAGAAGGACAAAAAATGCCGGCAGCACTTATTCAACCTAATTTTGAATTCCTCAAAGAATGGGCAAACATCCATAAAATTGATATTGGAAAAACAAATAGTGATCATATTGTTCATCAAAAAGTATTGGAACGCATACAAAAGGATATTAACAATTTAAATGAAAAATTTGGAAATTGGGAAAAAATCAAACGATTTGAATTGACTGCAGATTTGTGGTCAATTGACGGTGGACAATTGACTCCTACACTAAAACTAAAACGTAAAAACATTAAAGAACTATATAAAGAGCAGTACCAGAAAATATATAGCTAATTTAGAAACCATTACTTTACAAAAAATCACACCTATCAGATGTTAAGTTTGTATTTATATTATTGCACTATTTGGCTTTGTTGTACTATAAATCATAGTAAAAGTAAAAACACTTCTAATTGTTCTAAAATATTATTTTTTAAAGCAAAACTACTCTTAACTCTTTTTTTTTACTTATAATCAAGCTTTTAAACTTCAAAGTAAGAAATCGTTTTCGTAAAAGAAAACACATATCGAATATTTTTTTTCATTTTAATTTTTAAAATTCAAAATTATTGTCATTTTTTAATTAATTTGCAATAAAATTCAACCTTCGAATAATGACTCAAGTAACTAGACTCTTTGATTTTCCTTATTATCAACAAGACAAATATACTTCAATTCCAGATGCTTTAAATACGAAGCAGGACGGTGTATGGATAAAAACATCTACACAAGAATATATAGCTCAAGCCAATGCAGTCTCAAGGGCACTTTTGCGAATGGGAATTAAAAAAAACGATAAGATCGCCGTTATTTCTTCTAGCAACAGAACAGAATGGAATATTATGGATATTGGTATTCTTCAAGTGGGAGCCCAAAACGTACCCATCTACCCAACAATAACCGAAGAAGATTATGAATACATATTGAACCACTCAGGAGCAATATATTGTTTTGTATCTGACGTAGAAATACTTCAAAAAGTAAACTTAATAAAAGATAAAGTTCCTCACCTGAAAGAAATATATTCTTTTAACCCTATTGAAGGTTGTAAAAACTGGAAAGAACTACTCGTTCTTGGTGAAGACCAGAGCAATCAAGACGAGGTTGATGCCTGTAAAAGTTCCGTTAAACCGGATGATTTAGCAACTATAATTTATACATCTGGAACTACAGGACGACCAAAAGGAGTTATGCTTTCGCACAATAACATTGTGTCAGATGTACTTAATAGCGCACTTAGAATACCATTTGAAGCGGGAAAAAGTACTGCGCTAAGCTTCCTTCCTGTTTGTCATATTTTTGAAAGAATGATCTTGTATTTACACCAATATTATGGTGTTTCGATTTATTTTGGGGAATCTATAGACAAAATAAGTGATAACATAAAAGAAGTAAAACCTACAGTAATTACAGTTGTTCCAAGACTTATCGAAAAAGTATACGATAAAATCTATGCTAAAGGAGCAGAATTAACTGGGATAAAAAAGAAATTGTTCTTTTGGGCAATTGATCTAGGATTGATATATGAACCTTATGGTGCTAATGGACTATGGTATGAAATGCAGCTTAAAATTGCCCGAAAATTAATTTTCAGCAAATGGAAAGAAGGATTAGGTGGTAATCTGGATTTAATGGTTTCAGGAAGCGCCGCACTACAGCCAAGATTAGCGCGCATTTTTGCTGCGGCAGAAATTCCAGTGATGGAAGGATATGGTTTAACAGAGACATCTCCTGTTATATCTGTAAATGATATGAGAAACAGAGGTTTCAGAGTAGGAACTGTTGGAAAAGTAATTGATAATGTAGATGTTAAAATTGCCGAAGACGGCGAAATCCTTTGCAAAGGTCCGAACGTAATGGTTGGTTACTTTAAAGATGAGAAATTAACTAACGAAGTTATCGTAGACGGTTATTTCCATACTGGTGACATAGGTGAATTTGACAAAGATGGTTTCTTAAAAATCACGGACCGTAAGAAAGAAATGTTCAAAACTTCGGGAGGGAAATATATAGCACCACAACTTATTGAAAACACCATGAAACAATCTCGTTTCATAGCGGAAATTATGGTCATTGGTGACGGACAAAAAATGCCGGCAGCTTTCATTCAGCCTGACTTTGAATTCGTTAAAGAATGGGCTATTATTCATAAAATAGAGCTAGGAGCAAGTAATGAAGAGATAATATCAAACAAAAAAGTAATCGATAGAATTCAGGAAGAAATAGACTTCTTAAATAAAAAATTTGGTAATTGGGAGAAAATCAAACGATTCGAACTAACACCAGATGTTTGGTCTATTGAAGGCGGTCAGCTGACACCTACACTAAAACTAAAAAGAAAATTAGTGATGGAAAAATACATTGATTTATTCGATAAAATCTATGGTCCGCCAACTTATCTTGCTGTGTAAGCATAACTAAAAAATACCGTAACCATGAAATTAAAAATTCTATTTTATTCTATATTAAGTATTATATTATTTTCTAATTGCGGGCAAAAGAAAGAAGAAGATCCAATTAAAGCCAATTATTTAGATTATTCTAAAAGGCAAGATCAATATACGGGAGGCATCAAAATGATTCCAATAACTACCCCAAAAGGCACCTTTAAAGTCTGGACAAAAACCGTGGGGAATAACCCTAGAATTAAAGTATTATTACTTCACGGTGGACCAGGATTAACGCACGAATTATATGAATGTTTCGACGGTTATTTCCCAAATGAAAGCATCGAATATATTTATTATGATCAATTGGGATCGTACTATAGTGAGCAACCTAACGATAACAGTTTATGGACTAACGAACGTTTCGTTGAGGAAGTGGAACAAGTTCGAATCGCATTAGGAGCAGACAGTTCTAACTTTTATATTCTAGGTCAATCCTGGGGCGGAATACTTGCTATGGAATATGCCTTAAAGTACCAAAAAAATCTAAAAGGTCTAATCATATCTAATATGATGGCCAGTATTCCTGAATATAATACCTATGCCCAACAAGTCCTTGCTCCGCAAATGGATCCTAAAATCCTAAAAGAATTGCAGGAAATGGAGAAAAATGATGACTATGATAATCCAAAATACAGCGAACTTCTTTTCAAATATTATTACACAGAACACATTCTAAGAAAATCATTAGAAGAATGGCCTGAATCTATTAACCGCTGTTTCAAACACATTAACCCAAATGTATATGTATTTATGCAAGGACACAGTGAATTTGGTATCACTGGGAATGCATCACTAAAAAATTGGGATGTAAAAGACAAACTAAAAACAATTACAGTCCCTACATTGACAATCGGTTCTAAATATGACACTATGGACCCAGAGCATATGAAATGGATTGCCAACGAAGTGCAAAACGGACGGTTTCTATTTTGTCCTAATGGCAGTCACCTTTCACAGTATGATGATCAAAAAACATATTTTAACGGCCTTATAAAATTTCTAAAAGACGTGGATAACGGTACTTTTAAAAAAGTATAAAATAAAATTTTAGTCACTGCTGTACACCCTACTCTCTTAGGAATGTTTTGCAGGATTTACTCCCTCCTATTTGTCTAATTAAAAAAGCTTTAGATATTGCGTATTTACTGTTTTTTATAATTTTTAATGATTTATTGTAAATTTTTCAATACTTTTAATACATTAATAATTAGTCACTTAAAACTATGGAAAGCAAAAAATTTATTGTTTCAGTTATTGTAACAGCTAATGGCTACTTTCTCTTAAGTTGGTTATCATAGAAATACATTTTTCCCGATGACGAAAACATGTATTTACTGTGTGTATTGTTAATCAGCATGACTATCTTTTTTTGCTTGCAACATTCATGAATCAGTTTTAAATATTTAAAATTCATGTTATCGTTCTAAGAATAGAATCTAAAACCGTAATTTTTCATATTCCCAATACGCATCTGATTCATAAAAATAGTGCTTTTAATATCCTTATTTCAATAAGAAAAGGAGTTAGTGTGCAAGTATCTATAAACGGAAACGCTTACTAGAACTTCGATAATTTGGCAGTTTGTTAAAAACAACCTCCTTTTCTGACCATATTTTTTTACAATAATAAATTTTTAACATAAAAATAATTGATTTTATTATGCATGCATAGTATTTTTTTGTTATATTTGAAATCGATATAGTTACATATGAAAGATAAAACAATAGATTACATTTTAAGAGCTACATGGCAAGCCGTTTCAAGAATGTACAATGAAGAAGCTTCTAAGTATGGTGCCACTATGGCAACTGGGTTTGCATTATTGAGCATGGATAAAAATGAAGGTACTCCTTCTACATCATTAGGTCCTAAAATGGGAATGGAAGCCACTAGCCTTACCAGGACCTTAAAATCAATGGAAGATAAGGGTTTAATCATTCGAAAAAAAAATCCCGATGACGGTCGTGGTGTATTAATTTACTTGACTGAGTTAGGTAAAGAAAAAAGAGTTTTATCAAAAAACACTGTATTAAAGTTCAATGAAACCGTAAAAAATCACATTACGGATGAAAAATTACAACACTTTATTGAAGTCTCAGAAACGATCAACGAATTAATTCAAAATAAAAATATATTTAATCAAACTGAAAAAATAGACAATGAAACGCACAATTAAAAAAGTTGCAGTAATCGGATCCGGAATTATGGGTTCGGGAATTGCTTGCCATTTTGCCAATATTGGTGTCGAAGTTTTACTTCTCGATATCGTTCCTAGAGAACTTACTGAAGTAGAAGAAAAAAAAGGATTGACATTAGAGAGTAAAATTGTTCGCAACCGCCTGGTAAATGAGCATTTAAATAATGCCTTAAAATCGAAACCTTCTCCTATTTACAGCCAAAAATTCGCTAACCGAATTACAACTGGTAACACAACAGACGATATGGCAAAAATTGCCGACGTTGATTGGATTATCGAGGTTGTTGTAGAAAGATTAGATATCAAAAAATTAGTATTTGAACAAGTAGAGAAATACCGCAAACCGGGTACTTTGATTACTTCAAACACTTCGGGAATTCCTATTCACTTTATGAGTGAAGGAAGGTCTGAAGATTTCCAAAAACACTTCTGTGGGACACACTTTTTTAACCCTGCACGTTACTTAAAATTATTCGAAATTATTCCTGGTCCACAAACTTCATCTGAGGTTTTAGACTTTCTTACTATATATGGTGAAAAGTTTTTAGGAAAAACTTCGGTTGTTGCTAAAGACACTCCTGCCTTCATCGGAAACCGCGTTGGAATTTATGGTATTCAAAGTTTATTCCATTTGGTTAAAGAAATGGGTCTAACTATCGAAGAAGTAGATAAATTGACTGGTCCAGTTATCGGTCGCCCAAAATCGGCTACTTTTAGAACGGTAGATGTAGTAGGATTAGATACTTTAGCTCACGTTGCGAACGGTATTTATGAAAACTGTCCAAATGATGAACAACACGACTTATTCAAATTACCAGATTTCGTCAATAAAATGATGGAGAATAAATGGCTAGGTAGTAAAACAGGACAAGGTTTCTACAAAAAAGTAGGAAAAGAAATTCTGACTTTAGACTTAGACACATTAGAATATAGAGCCGCTAAAAAAGCATCATTTGCTACACTTGAATTAACTAAATCTATTGATAAACCAATCAATCGTTTTAAAGTTTTAGTAAAAGGAAAAGACAAAGCAGGTGAGTTTTACCGCAAAAGTTTTGCAGGTATGTTTGCTTATGTATCGAATAGAATACCTGAAATCTCAGACGAACTATACAAGATTGACGACGCTATGAAAGCGGGTTTCGGTTGGGAAAATGGTCCATTCGAAATTTGGGATGCTATTGGAGTAGAAAAAGGAATCGCAATTATGAAAGCGGAAGGTCTTGAACCGGCTGCTTGGGTAAATGAGATGCTAGCTGCAGGAAATAAAAGTTTTTACACTGTTAACGATGGTGCAACTAATTTTTACAACATTCCTACAAAAGCACAAACTAAAATTCCAGGTCAAGATGATTTTATTATCCTGAACAACATTCGCGAAAGCAAAAAAATATGGAGCAACAGTGGTGGTGTTATCACTGACTTAGGTGATGGAATCATCAACTTAGAGTTCTTATCAAAAATGAATACTATTGGTGGTGATGTTTTACAAGCCATCAATAAAGCAATTGACTTAGCCGAACAAGAATACCAAGGATTAGTTATTGGTAATCAAGCAGGAAACTTCTCTGTTGGAGCAAACATCGGAATGATCTTTATGATGGCCGTTGAACAAGAATATGATGAGTTGAATATGGCAATCAAAACTTTCCAAGATACAATGATGCGTGTACGTTACTCTTCTATTCCAGTAGTAGTAGCACCACACGGAATGACTTTTGGTGGTGGATGCGAAATGAGTTTGCATGCTGATAAAGTTGTTGCTGCTGCAGAAACATATATGGGACTTGTTGAGTTTGGTGTAGGTGTTATTCCTGGTGGTGGTGGTTCTAAAGAACTAGCATTGCGTGCATCAGATTTATTCCATAAAAATGATGTGGAGCTTAATGTATTGCAAGAATATTTCTTGACTATCGCTATGGCAAAAGTATCAACTTCAGGTTACGAAGCTTTTGACACTGGGCTTTTACAGCACGGTAAAGATATTATTGTGGTAAACAAAGACCGTCAAATTGCTGAAGCAAAGAAACATGCTTTATTAATGGCCGAAGCTGGTTATACACAACCTATCCGTAGAACGGACGTAAAAGTATTAGGAAAACAAGCTCTAGGGATGTTCTTAGTAGGTACAGACCAAATGGAAGCTGGAAAATACATTTCTGAACACGATAAGAAGATTGCTAACAAACTAGCTTATGTAATGGCTGGTGGTGATTTATCTGAGGCAACATTAGTATCAGAACAATATTTATTGGATCTGGAACGTGAAGCTTTCTTATCGCTTTGTACAGAAAGAAAAACATTGGAAAGAATCCAATTTATGTTAACCAAAGGGAAACCGCTACGTAATTAATTATTTTAAATTATAAATGTTGAATTTTAAATGTCTCGAAATATTTATGCCAACAAATGATTTAAAATTTATAATTCAAAATTCAAAATAACATTATGAAAACAGCCTATATAGTAAAAGCATACAGAACAGCCGTGGGGAAAGCTCCTAAAGGTGTGTTCAGATTTAAAAGACCTGATGAGTTAGCAGCAGAAACCATTCAGTATATGATGAGTGAATTGCCAGATTTTGACAAAACTCGTATTGATGATGTTATGGTAGGAAATGCTATGCCTGAAGCAGAACAAGGACTTAATGTGGGACGTTTAATCTCTTTGATGGGATTAAAAATTGAAGATGTCCCTGGAGTAACTGTTAACAGATACTGTGCTTCTGGATTAGAAACAATAGGTATGGCTACAGCCAAAATTCAGTCAGGAATGGCGCATTGTATTATTGCTGGTGGTGCCGAAAGCATGAGTTTTATTCCGATGGGAGGTTACAAACCAACTCCGGATTATGCTGTAGCAAAAGCAGGACACGAAGATTACTACTGGGGAATGGGCTTAACAGCCGAAGCAGTAGCAAAGCAATTTAACGTTTCAAGAGAGGATCAGGATGAGTTTGCTTACAACTCTCAAATGAAAGCCTTGAAAGCGCAAGCTGATGGTAAATTTGATAAACAAATTGTTCCTATTACAGTAGAACAAACATTTATCAATGAAAATGGTAAAAAAGAAACGAAATCTTATGTAGTAAATAAAGATGAAGGACCTAGAGCCGGTACTACAATAGAAGGCTTAGCTGGTTTAAGACCTGTTTTTGAAGCTGGTGGAAGTGTAACAGCCGGTAACTCATCACAAATGAGTGATGGTGCTGCTTTTGTACTTGTTATGAGTGAAGAAATGGTAAAAGAACTTAATCTTGAACCTATCGCAAGATTAGTAAACTTTGCTTCTGCAGGAGTTGAGCCTAGAATAATGGGAATTGGACCTGTAAAAGCAATACCAAAAGTATTGAAACAAGCGGGTTTATCTTTAAATGATATTGACTTAATTGAATTAAACGAAGCTTTTGCCTCACAATCGCTAGCAGTAATAAGAGAACTTAATTTGAACCCTGATATCGTCAACGTTAATGGTGGTGCGATTGCAATGGGACACCCACTGGGATGTACCGGAGCTAAACTGTCAGTTCAATTATTCGACGAAATGAAACGTCGTGGTAATAAATACGGAATTGTTACTATGTGTGTGGGAACAGGTCAAGGTAGTGCTGGGGTATACGAGTTGCTTTAATTTATTTTAAATGATGAATTCAAAATTTTAAACGAGATGAAAGAAAATATAATCGCTACAAAAACATTTGATTTTGCACTGAGTATAGTAAATCTTTCCATCTCTTTAAAAAAGGAAAACGAATTCATAATTTCTAAACAAATATTAAGGTCTGCAACAAGTATTGGGGCAAATGTCGAAGAAGCTATTGGCAGCCCAATCTAGAAAAGATTTTGTTCACAAAATGGCAATTGCCTCTAAAGAAGCGAGAGAAACCAAATATTGGTTGCGTTTATTGGATAAATCTAATCTAACAACAATTTCGATGACAAATTATTTAATTGAAATTGAGCATATAATAAACATAATAACAAAAATTATTAAAACTTCTCAGGAAGCGAATACAAAATAATTCAAAATTTAAAATAACAAAGTCATGAGCGACGTAACTAGAGGAGGACAATTCCTTGTAAAAGAAACAAAGTGCGAAGATATCTTCACTCCTGAGGATTTTTCGGAAGAACAATTAATGATGCGTGACTCTGTAAAAGAGTTCGTAGACAAAGAATTATGGGCACATAAAGATCGTTTTGAGAAAAAAGATTATGCCTATACAGAAGAGTGCATGAAAAAAGCTGGAGACTTAGGTCTTTTAGGAGTTGCTGTTCCTGAAGCTTATGGTGGATTAGGAATGGGATTTGTATCAACGATGTTAGTTTGTGATTACATTTCTGGTGCAACAGGATCTTTCTCAACTGCGTTTGGAGCACATACAGGGATTGGTACTATGCCAATTACTTTATACGGTACTGAAGAGCAAAAACAAAAATATGTTCCTAAATTAGCTTCTGGTGAGTGGTTTGGTGCATACTGTTTGACTGAACCGGGTGCAGGATCTGATGCCAATTCAGGAAAAACTAAAGCTGTTTTATCTGAAGATGGTAAGTCATACTCTATCACTGGTCAAAAAATGTGGATTTCGAATGCAGGTTTCTGTAGCTTATTTATTGTTTTTGCACGTATTGGTGACGATAAAAACATCACTGGATTCATTGTAGAAAATACTTCTGATAACGGTATCTCAATGGGTGAAGAAGAACATAAATTAGGAATTCGTGCTTCTTCTACACGTCAAGTTTTCTTTAACGAAACTTCGGTTCCGGTTGAAAACATGTTGTCTGAAAGAGGAAATGGTTTCAAAATTGCGATGAACGCTTTGAATGTTGGTCGTATCAAACTAGCTGCAGCTTGTTTAGACGCTCAAAGAAGAGTAATCTCTGCTTCTGTTAACTATGCAAACGAAAGAATACAATTCAATACACCTATCGCACAGTTTGGAGCTATTCGTTCTAAATTAGCTGATATGGCAACTAGCTGTTATGCTGGTGAAAGTGCCTCTTACAGAGCCGCAAAAAACATCGAAGACAGAATTATTGCACGCGAAGCTGAAGGGTCTACACATCAAGAAGCTGAGTTAAAAGGTGTTGAAGAGTATGCTATTGAGTGTTCTATCTTAAAAGTTGCCGTTTCTGAAGACGTTCAAGCTTGCTCTGATGAAGGAATTCAAATTTTTGGTGGAATGGGATTCTCAGAAGATACTCCGATGGAAAGTGCATGGAGAGATGCTCGCATCGCACGTATCTATGAAGGTACTAACGAAATCAACAGAATGTTATCTGTTGGAATGTTGATTAAAAAAGCAATGAAAGGCCATGTAGATTTATTAGGTCCTGCTACGAAAGTTGGTGAGGAATTAATGGGTATTCCTTCTTTTGAAACTCCAGATTACTCACAGTTATTTGCAGAAGAAAAAGAAATGGTAGCTAAATTGAAAAAAGCTTTCTTAATGGTTGCTGGAAGTGCTGTTCAAAAATTCGGAACTGAATTAGACTCTCACCAACAAATTTTAATGGCTGCGTCAGATATGTTAATCGAAATTTACATGGCTGAAAGTACTATTCTTAGAACTGAGAAATTAGCTAAAAAAGAAGGTGAAGATAAAGTACAAGAGCAAATTGCAATGGCAAAATTATACTTGTACCAAGCAGTAGATATCGTTACTCAAAAAGGAAAAGAAAGTGTTATTTCTTTTGTTGAAGGAGATGAACAACGTATGATGCTTATGGGATTAAGACGTTTTACTAAATATACAAATATGCCAAATATTGTAGCTTTAAGAGAAACGATTACTTCTAAATTAGTTGCAGAAAACGCGTATTGCTTTTAAGCAAAAAGATAGTTTTTAGTTGATTTTATTTGTTTAAAAAAAGCGCAGTCATTTCGATGATTGCGCTTTTATATTTTTTATAATCTCTAGTTCTTCTTTTGCAGAAATGGCTCAAGTTCAATTATCTTAAATCCCCCTCCTACACCCTGTAAATCAAATCCTGTGATAATTTTCATTATTACAATAATTAATGATTTCATAGAGTGAATCAATTTGCTTTTAAAAAAGAAAAACCGACTAAAATTAACCTCATACAATAATCAATTTCAATATTTCCGTAGAAGTATTGCCAGGGTTTAATTACCTATTTTACTATCCATAATGGCACTTCCAGGTCCTGATTAAAAAGTTCCTCCGTAACACTTCCTACAAGTAAAGAAGAGAAGGTATTTCTACCTTTGTCTCCTACAATAATAAGATCAACCTTAGCAGCTGCGGCTTTAGATCTTAATTTTTCGGCAACCCCGCTATCTCTTCCAGGAATAATTTGTGTCGTTAATTCTCCTTTGTAGCCAATCTTTTTTATGAATTTCTCATACTTTTCTTTTAGGTGATTTTCAATCTTCGTATCAAGGTGTTCCTTTGGAATGTAAGGAGAAAATTGTAACGGCACATTGTAAACGTGCACCGCTTTTACTTTAGCCTTTGTACAGCTCTGTATATTTTCAGCCACTTCAAAAACCTTATTTGATGCACTTGAAAAATCAGTTCCAGCCCAAATATTGCTAATAACCGCTTTTGCACCTTTAGGAATAGACAGAATATTACATTTAAGTAAACGCAATAATTTACCGCTAACGACTCCAGTACCTTTTATCTTATTTTTATTTCCAATTAAAGCCAACTGAACTTCATATTTGTTGACAATGTAATTGATCAAGGATTCTGAATAAGGGTCTTCAGAAATAAGCACTTCCCATTCTACTGAGGATTTGAATTTCTGTTCTACCTTTTCATTTAATTCATCCCCTATTATTTCGTCAAGATTAATATCCTTTAACTGTTCTTCAAATAATTCCGAGATCTCATATTTTTTGATATTATGTACAAAATACACTTTTTTAACCTTAAGCGTATCTGCAATAAATGATGCATATTCAATTAGTGTATTATCAATATCCGAAAGGTCTAAGGCGACCAAGATGTTTTTAATTTCAGTCATTATTGGGATTATTTAATTTTGTTTTGCTAATAATACTTTGTTTTTTGACGATGTCAGAAACTATTTCCTCATAGTTTTCGAGTTCTTTTTGGGAATCGCGCTTTTGCAGTTTTTTAAGATCTTCACTTAAACCTTTATAAAGTGAAAAACACATAATTATTAAAATAACGGCAAAAGGCAATCCAGTTACTATTGTTGCTGTTTGAAGTGCCTGTAATCCACCACCTATTAATAGAACAGCGGCAACACCACCTTCAGCAAGAGCCCAAAATATTCTTTGGCCTACTGGCGCATCAATTTTACCTCCAGAGGTTAAATTATCTACCACTAAAGATCCAGAATCTGAAGAGGTAATAAAGAATCCTGCAATTAAAATTATAGCAATAATGTTAAGATAAAATGCAAAAGGATAATCTTCTAAAAACACAAACAGTGCAGTGGCAACGTTATCATTCACGGCATTTGCAATAGTATCATCACCTAGAAGTGTCATATGTATCGCTGTGCTTCCAAAAGCTGTTATCCAGAAAAAAGTTACAAGAGAAGGCACTAATAAGACTCCTAAGATAAACTCACGTACGGTACGCCCTTTGGAAATACGAGCAATAAACATCCCTACGAAAGGAGACCAAGCAATCCACCATCCCCAGTAAAAAACGGTCCAGGCATTTTGCCAATTGGACCCCGTATAACTTTCTGTCCAAGTTGAAAGTTCCAAAATACCAGATAAATAATTTCCTGTATTTTGTACGAATGATTTAAAAATAAAGATTGTTGGTCCTAATACCACAACTATTAAAAGAAATAGCAATGCTATTCTCATATTCCATTCACTCAAGATTCGAACCCCTTTATCTACTCCTAAAACAACTGAAACAGTAGCAATTGCTGTTATTCCTGCAATTAGAAGAATTTGAGTTTGTACGCCGCTATCTATTCCCCAAAGGTGATGTAATCCTGCTGCAATTTGCTGCACTCCCATTCCTAAAGAAGTAGCAAGACCAAATAAAGTAGCAATCACAGCAAAGATGTCAATTGCATCTCCAATTTTCCCGTAGATTCTATCTCCTAAATAAGGATAAAAAATAGATCTGATGGTAAGTGGAAGTCCACGTGAATACGTAAAATACGCTAGTGATAATCCAACCAAAGCATAAACTGCCCAAGCATGAAATCCCCAGTGCAAAAACGTAAATCTCATAGCTTCCTTGGCTGCTTCAGCACTTCCGCCTTCTGCCATTGGTGGACTCAGAAAATGATAAACTGGTTCTGAAATACTCCAAAACAACAATCCAATTCCCATTCCCGCACTAAAAAGCATCGCGAACCACGAAAGAGTTTTAAACTCGGGTTTTGCGTTTTGTCCTCCAATTCTTAAGTGGCCAAATTTACTGAAGGCCATATAAACCATAAATATCAGAAAAATATTAACACTTAGGATAAAAAACCAACCTGCTTTGTTAGCGACAAAATTCTGAATTGCAGTAAAAACGTGTTCTGCCCCGTCTTTATACATCAGCGTTAATGCTATTATGATGATGATGATAATCGCCGATGTAAAAAACACAGGCCCATTAACATCCAATCCAAAAATGGATTTCCTCTCATCACTTCTTATAATCTTCTTAGCCATAAATCATTTTGTTATTTAATGTAATTTAATTTCTATGAGGACATCTAATCCCTCCATTTATTTATAAAACCTAATAATAATAATAATAATAGGCAACCAATATTAATCTAAGAGCCGAAATCAATGCCTCCGGCGATAATCAAAAAAACGTATATACACTTGCCGCAGAGACTAAATCCCCGTTCACGTACCTATAAAAAGCAGTAGACCTGAAGGCTTCTTTCTGACTAAAAGCATAATTACAGCATGTACTAATGACTAAATGCCATAGCATGTATATAGAAAAAACTTAAATGAGTAAATGATTAAAGATCTTTAATCAATGTCAACCTGTTTAATTAAAAACAGTCTTAAAAAAGCAAAATATTGGACTGCAAATTTAGTCAAAAAAGAAGCTTAACCTGCCATAAATACGTAATAGCAGTTTTTTCAGAGAATATGACATTAATAAAAACCTTATTTTATCTAATTTACATTTTATTTACCAAAAAAAGGCATTAAAAAAGGTAAAAAATTTTAAATAGAAGTAATTATCTTAACCATTATCAAAAAAAGAAGTATTATATATTCACCTACAGATACCAGATCGTCCTTAAGCAGTAACTAATTCTCTATTGTCTTTATAATTAAAAAAGTATCCTCTTCTATAGTTTCAATACTTTATAAAATGGATTCCCTTTTATTTTTTAAGGTAATTATAGTACATATTTATTCTCAAATTAATTTAATGATGCTGATTTTATATGTAATTTTATCTAAAATTTTCAAAACATAAACAACATGAAAAAAATTATACTTTCGACAGCGATTATCATTGCAGTCCTTATTGGTTGTAAGACAAACAATAACTCTAGTGACTCTAAAAAATTAGTAATTGCTTTTGAAGCCAAAAGCAATAGTAACGTTTCTGGAACAGCCACTTTTATAGAAAAAAATGGTAAAGTTACTTTCGTGGCAAAATTAGCAGGATTAGCTCCTGGACTTCATGCCATTCATATCCATGAAAAATCTGATTGTTCAGCTGCAGATGGAAGCTCAGCTGGAGGACACTGGAATCCAACTTTCAAAAAACACGGAAAATGGGGTACTTGCGAATACCATAAAGGAGACATAGGAAATTTCATAGCAGATGCTAACGGAAACGGAACGATAACTCTAACTACAGATGAGTGGAATATTGGCTCTGGGGATCCTACAAAAGATATTTTGGGCAAAGGACTGATTGTACATGAAGGAACTGATGATTTTGTTTCACAACCATCCGGTAATGCGGGGGCAAGAGTCGCTTGTTCAGCAATAATTAAATAAATTGTAATAATATACTTTCAGCTGTTTTAAAATAGCTGAAAGTATATTATATTTTTATTTAACTCAAAAACCTTAAAATAACATAGCTTTGTACTATTAAAAATAAACAATGATTAACCCTTCAGCATCCGGTTGGATAGATAAGTATTTTTCAAAACAAAAAAAACAGGAACAAATAGTTTACGATAGTCCTGCTTTGTTTTACGCCAATATTAGAAAAACAGGGTTCATATACGGTCACATTGTTTCTTTTGAAACGACAGCCCCTATAATAACGACAGGCTGGGTTCAAAATGAAATTCCTAAGGTCGCTCTGTTAAATACACTTTATGCAATTTACAGTTTAACAACACACGATAGCAATCCTGATAATTTCCTGTCTAAAGCCTTAGACTTTTATAATGAAATGACTCCGAAAGGGTATAATCTGTTAAAAAAAATATTACCTGACAGCCCAACTTCTCTAAATTTAGAAAAAATAATTGACGATCGAGTTCAAACTAACTTTGACATCATTAGTAAAAACTTTTCTCATATTGTCACGAATGCTTTACTGTTTATAGATGTGCTGGCTTTTCGCCAATATTTAATTCATGGAGCAATTCCAGAGAAGTATTTAAAAAAGATAGAAGAAGCGGTTGTTAGCATTGTTTCTCTTTCTTTGAAAACCAAGTCGAATAAATCCAAGTACGACGATTTGTTGATTAAGTTATTTGAAGCTTCTGTTCGCTATAGTAAATTCTCAAAAGTAAGTGTACAAAATCTCGAAGAACTTAATCTGAAATATTTTGAGTCAGAATTAGAAAAGTATTATCTAATTGATATGGCCGGAATGGCATTGTGGAGCGATGGTAAAATTGAAAATGAAGAGGCTTACTTTTTACACAAATTAGCAGAACTAATTACAGTACCTGACGCGTTTGTAACAGAAAGTATTAAAAGTACTGATGAATTTATCTTAAAACATAAAAATGAAATTCCATATTTCAATTATTCTAATCCTGTAAAACACTTCTACGATCAAACGACTCAAATTGTAATCACATTAATTACAAGAAATAAAAACCGATTGATCAAAGAAATTGTTCAAAGCAGAGATTTAATGATACTTTTAGGAATATCAACGAGGAGAGATTTAGATGAAAGAGAAAAGAAAAAAGTAAAAAAACAACTATTAGAAATTTGTAAAACGATTCCTTCACTCACTATATTTCTTCTTCCTGGTGGTAGCTTGCTACTACCGATCCTGATTAAATTTATCCCAAAACTATTACCATCTGCCTTCAATGAAAATTTAGACGTAGATTAAAAAAAAAATCGCGATATGGCGATTTTTTTTTTTAGAACTGCAATTGAAAAACTTGATCCAACTCACTATTAGAACTAATATTGACATTCAGATCCGTTACAAAACCAGAATTTAAACCATATACCCAACCGTGAATACTTAGGTCCTGACCACTTTTCCATGCAGCTTGCACGATTGAAGTTTTAGATAGGTCAAAAACTTGTTCTTTTATATTAATTTCAACAAAAGCATTAAAACGTTCTGTTTCATCTTCTATAGAATCTAAATATTTATTATGCAATCGGTATACATCTTTAATATGACGAATCCAATTATCTATAATCCCAATCGACTGATTCCCCATTGCTGCTTTTATACCACCGCAACCATAATGTCCGCAAACAATCACGTGCTTAACTTTTAATACATTAACCGCATAATCAAGTACACTTAACATGTTCATGTCAGAGTGCACTACCATGTTAGCAATGTTTCTGTGTACAAAAACTTCACCAGGCTTAGCTCCAATTATTTCATTTGCCGGCACACGGCTGTCTGAACAACCAATCCACAATAATGGAGGGGTTTGCCCTTTAGCTAAATCTTCAAAATATTTTGGGTCTACGGCTAATGCCTTCTCCACCCACTCTTTATTATTCTCTAATATTTTTTTATAAAAATCACTCATTTTCTTATGTTTTATATGATCAAGTCTATATATTCCTAAAAAGCATTGTAAAGAAAATTCTTTTTTGCGTCTGAATTACATAGAAATGTTGTTTTTTTAATTAATCGTCAAAATTTTCTTTTACAACTTCTTTTTTAACCATTTCTCTTTTGGCGACATCATAATAATGTTCAAAAGAAACATGATTTGCAATCTCAGGTGAATTATCTAAATAATATGCTTTTTTAAACCCTTTAAGTTTTACTTTGATATTTTCATTAACTGCTCGGGTTTCTTTAAATTCCCTTATTAGATCCAAGATATCATGGGCAATATAAACCGTATCATGCGCATTTATTACCACTTTAGAATTCTCGGGAACGTCATTAAGGGTGCTTTTTATCGCTGCTTTATTCAAAAAAGAAACTTCTTGGGCTAAATCGATATGAATGATATCACCATCGACATATTCTTCCTTTTTAAAACTGTAGGCTCTTTTAAGGTTTCCTTTAAGAACAAAAATGATACTAATTATGATTCCCAATGCGACACCTTTTAACAAATCCAGGAACACAACGGCCAATAAAGTGGCGATAAAAGGGACAAACTGGTATTTTCCCTTTTCCCAAAAATGTTTAAACGTTGCCGGTTTAGCCAATTTATATCCTACAACAAGTAAAATCGCAGCCAGGGTGGCCAATGGAATTTTATTCAGAATAAACGGAACTACCAAAACACTGATCAATAATAAAAAACCGTGAATCATTGACGACATCTTAGATTTAGCACCTGAACTAGCATTTGCTGAGGACCGCACAATCACAGAGGTCAATGGTAAGCCTCCCAGTAATGAACTTATAACATTTCCAATTCCCTGCGCTTTCAACTCAATATTAGTGTTTGTATAACGCTTTTGAACATCCATCCTATCTGCAGCTTCTATACTTAAAAGTGTTTCAATAGAGGCAACAATAGCGATGGTCATACCTACAACCCATACCTGAGGATTCAGGATACCGGCAAAATTAGGGGTGATAATTATTGATTGAAACTCTTCAAAAGATGTTGGCACTGGTAAAGAAACCAAATGTTCTTTTGCAATAGCCATCGAACTTCCAGAAGCGATAAAAACTTCATTCAAAACAACACCCAATACAACAGCTACAAGGGCTCCAGGAACTAATTTTAATTTTTTAAGAAAAGGAAGCTTATCCCACGAAATCAATATTGCCAATGATATACTTGTAATTACTATTGATCCCAGTTGGATATGATCAAAAATTCCTAATAATGAAGAAAAAGTATTTGTCCCATCAGCCTGCAAAAAGGAGAGATCACCTTCAAAATTACTATCATAACCAAATGCATGAGGCAATTGTTTCATAACGATGATAATTCCAATACCCGCAAGCATTCCTTCAATAACATTTGTTGGGAAATAATTTGAAATACTACCCGCTTTAACAAACCCTAATATCACTTGCAATAAACCGGCAATAAAAACGGCAGTTAAAAAGATGTCAAAAGCACCCAAATCACTAATTGCGGTTAAAACGATCGCCGTTAAACCCGCCGCAGGACCAGCAACACTTATATGTGAAGTACTCAAATACCCCACTACAATTCCGCCAATAACACCCGAAATAATTCCTGAAAATAAAGGTGCACCAGAAGCCATTGCAATTCCTAAACACAATGGTAGCGCCACCAAAAAAACCACTAAACCAGAAGCAAAATCTGATTTAAGGTTAGCAAAAAGATTGATTTTCTTTGTCATAATACAATAATAATTTATACGTAAAGAGTTGCTACATTTATAAATGTAAGCAATTATTTAATTTAAAAAAAATATAGGTGTATTATGCCACGTCAGGTGGAGGAGAAAATATAGTGGCCGAAATCTTATCGTGTTTAGAGAGATTTTCAGAAAGAATAAGACTTGATTTATTGTGTTTTCCCAATAAGAATCCAAGTTCTAAATCACTGTAGTAAGCAAAAACTTTAATTTCTTTTTGAGCATGTTCTTCTTCAGAAACACTGAAAAATATAGAGGTGTCGCATGACTTCTCTATCATCGTCACTATTGCAGGCGTTGATAAAAAAGCTATAAATAAGAATAAAAAAAGGCGAGCTATAAATTTCATTACTACAAAAGTAAGATTAAACTTTTCAATTTGGAACTAAGAAAAAAAAATTTGTAAAATTTTAACATTCTAAAAAAACCAAAATAATGTTGAACTACTATTTTGGTTTTTATTTTTTAAATACTGAAATACGACTCTATTACTCCTCTAACCAAGCCTGCATCATCCATATTGTTTTCTCTTGTTCAGCAATAAAATCACTCATCATGGCACTAGAACCTTCGTCATTAACAGCTGCCGATTTATTTAAAATTATTCTTTCTATAATCAACAGATGAGACAATGAACTCACAATCAAATGAATTGCTTTTTCATCATTCGAAATATTTTTACCAACTACAATTGTATTGTGTTTAATATAATCCTCAAAAGTATGAAGTGGAGTACCTCCCAACGTTAAAATACGTTCTGCTATCATATCAATCTTTAGTTGTGAATCATTGTACAGTTCTTCAAATTTTACATGTAAATCAAAAAAACGTTTTCCTCGAATGTTCCAATGAATTCCTCTTAAGTTCTGATAATAAACTTGGTAATTTGAAAGTAACGAATTTAGTTCACTTACTATTACTTCTGTTTCTTTTACGGGTAGACCTAAAATATTTGTTTTCATGTTTTTATTTTTAACAAAGTAACCAAGAAAAGTACGAAATACGTTATAAATTAAATTGATTGTTTTTATATTTGCATTGTAAAATCCTATCAAAAATGACAATTACTCAATTGAAATATGTTTTAGCTGTTGCTGAACATAAAAATTTCACCTTAGCAGCCGAAAAATGTTTTGTTACTCAACCTACATTAAGTATGCAAATTCAAAAAATTGAAGAGGAATTAAGCATCTTAATATTTGACCGATCTAAAAAACCGATTCAACTAACTGATATTGGGCAAAAGATTGTCAATCAAGCCAAAAATATTGTCAACGAAGCGGACCGAATCCAAGACATTGTCGAACAACAAAAAGGATTTGTGGGAGGCGAATTTAGATTAGGAATCATTCCTACAATTATGCCTACTCTACTTCCTATGTTTTTAAATAATTTTATAAAAAAATATCCAAAAGTTAAACTTATAATAGAAGAGTTAAATACAGAAGAGATTATCACCAAGCTTAACAATGGACATCTGGATGCTGCAATTGCAGCTACTCCTCTATTGGAAGAAAAGATTAAGGAAATAGTTTTATATTTTGAACCTTTCGTGGCCTACATTCCTGAAAGTCATCAGCAATTTAACAAAGCAGAAATTACAGTATCTGATTTAAATCTCGATGAAATCCTTTTACTTCAAGACGGTCACTGTTTCAGAGATGGTATATTGAATCTATGCAAAAATAATCCGAAAAATGAATTTAGCCATTTTCAAATAGAAAGTGGAAGTTTTGAAACTTTAATAAAACTAGCCGATGAAGGATTAGGTACTACTCTACTACCTTATCTGCATACTTTAGATTTGAAAGAAGCAGACAAATTAAAACTACGTCATTTTGTAGAACCTAAACCGGCTCGAGAAGTAAGCTTAATTTTTCCTAAAAGCGAATTAAAAATGCATATAATAGATGCGTTACGAACCACTATTGCCGGAGTAATAAAAGGAGCTATTGTTTTTCAAAATGTGCAGATCGTGAGTCCGCTCAAAAACAAATAAAAAAGAAGGAACATTGTCCAATGTTCCTTCTTTTTTTTACTCTTTATTCAATAATAGAAACACACTCTTTTAATTCAGGTTTTTCATACGTAAAGAATAAAAGCCATTTCCTTAAGTGGTCAATTTCGTAGGGTAATAAATTTCTAATTGCCTTTTTAAGCTCTTTTATAAATAGCTCGGGGTCAAAGCTCACTCGTGCAAGTACCTCTTTTGTGTAATCATAAATCATTCTAGACATAACAATAAGATTTTAAAATTATCCTAATAAAACGTTTTGTAAATATATTGGTTAATAGTAATAATGTTGAGTAAAAAATAGATAAAATACAATAAAAATCGTTTAAAAGTTCTTTACAAAGCATTATCAATCAAAAATCTTACATAAATAACGGATCAAGTCTAAATGTTGTGGGGAAATATATAAATAACGACTTTTGCATTTATAAAATATATCTCAATGCAAGATT